>JAFTMF010000169.1 GCA_017452565.1 Clostridia bacterium | reverse complement strand
GTACTGGCGTAAACTGAATCGTGCCGCGGCAGAGGGATACTATCGCTCTTATCTGGGCATCACGCTCACAGAAGAGATTTGGGCGGATCTGAACCAACAGTGCTGGGACGGCAGTAATGACGTGCGATACGTAGAAGAGGTTGACACCCATTTCGTCTATATGGAAAAAGAAAACAATCTGATCAACGTAGACGAAGCGTTCAAAGCATGGAGAACCACCGACGGCAGAATTGTTGTCTCTATCATCAACGACACCTTTATCTATGTAACCGCACTGCTGACCCCCACCGAGGATGGCAGTTACCACATCGGTGCGGTGCAGGTGCTGAATATGTCAAATATTGCCGAATAAGCGCCCCTACAAAGTTATCCGATCACGGCTCTCAGCCTTGGCCGAATAATAACAATCCATGGTTCTATCCGTAAAAGATTCCTTGGGATTATCTTTGAAGAAGGAGAAGCGAAATAATGAAGTTTTCCAAAATAGCCATTCCAAAGCTTGCCACTTATGCGATTATGATTCCGTTGCCCATCGCATTGCTGTGCATTTTTATGACTTGCGCCATACATTTCGGAACTCATTCATCTAATTGGTTTTTCCTGATTTCTGTAGTTGCGGACTGCGTTTTGCTTGTAAGTGGATATATCTACTATTTTCGCATTGCGTTTTGTCCATACAAGATAACCTCCCAAGGCATATCCAATCGGCATATCATCATTGATTGGGAAAAAGTCACTACTTATAAAGTGCATTCTGTTGAGGTCAGTGCAATCATTAGGCCTTTTCGGATGGAACTCACCCAAGTATGTGTGATTCCCTGTACGGATGCAAGTTCGTACAGGGAACTCAATCCCCGTGAATGTGTGTTCTTTCAGGTCACCAAAGAAAACCTTCTGCTGATCGATAGGTATTGCACCCACAAAAGCGAGGAGATCAAAGATCTGCTGCTGAGGTATTCCGATATGCTCGGGCGGTCTGTGGAGTAAAAGGTAAATCGACTATAACCAAACGATAGTCGAAAACGCCCGTCCCTACCCAAACAAATTCACCACGTATTCAAGGAGATCCGTATGAAACTGAACTATTTCACATTGGTGTTAGATCTATGTTATCCCTACACGGACGAGACCAAGGACTGGTGTTCACAGCTTTTGAGCGAATCCGCCTATATGACGGAGTATATTCTGCGCGCGATGAACAGTGAGTTCAGCTTCGATTGCAAGCGGATCAATTTGACTTGTACCACTAACCCCTTGCGAAGCGGTATTCGAAAATTCGGTTCTGTTCATGAAGTGGATATTCCCTTCGACCTTGCCTACTTTCAGATGACGCCGGAGGAAAAAGAACAGTATTTGTATCAGGTATTGACCGTCGGCATCGGTCTACTTTGCAAGGAAAAGCAGTGGGACTATGCCCCCTTTGAAAAGCATTTGTTGGCTTTGCGGGAGGGCAACTTCCACGTGGAGTTCTATCTTCCCAAGCGGCAGTGCCGAAACGGAAAGCTGATGGCCAAGGTGTTCGGCGTTCAGACGATGCAGAATGCCACCTTCTATATTGACTTTTTCGAGGGCAGAAAGATGATTCTGCGCAAACCGTTTATGGTGACTTACACAGAATCTATGCTGTACAATTTCCGAATCGCACACATAGAGTGGGCAGATGAGCGAACCGTTGTGATCTATGATTATTTCAAATCGGTGCGAAAGGAAGTCGTGCTGGATCGGGAAGAATGAATCTTCCGCCCAAACAACCAAACAGGGTAGCCATCGTAAAGATGGCTACCCTGTCTTTATTTGTGCGCCGCTCGCGGCAGGTTTGGCTTTGAGCGAACAGCTCACTCTTCCCTGCCCGCTTTGAAGTTGTACAGCGGACGGATGATCTTCTCCACCTCTGCGGTGGGGCCGATCTGGGAGAGGATGGCTTCCATAGGCTTATACACCATCGGCGACTCGTCCAGCGTGTCGGCACCTACCGAGGTGGTGAAGATGCCCTCCATCTCCTTCTTGAACTGGCTGACGGTGAAGTGATTCTTCGCCTCGCTTCGGCTCATCAGACGTCCCGCACCGTGGGGAGCGGAGCAGTTCCAGTCCTCGTTGCCCTTTCCGATGCAGAGCAGACTGCCGTCCCGCATATTGATAGGGATGAGCAGGCGCTCCCCTGCCATCGCCGAGACGGCGCCCTTGCGGAGAATGCCGTGCTCGATGTCGATATAGTTGTGGATGGTGGTGAAGCTGTCCTCGGCGTGGAGCGTCATCTCTTTCAGGATGACCTGCGCCATCGCACGGCGGTTGAGGTCGGCATATTCCTGGGCAACGCCAACGTCGTGGAGGTAGTCCTCCAGATCCTTGCCCTCTACGTAGGCAAGATCACGGGGGATATTGGTGCGCTTCACGTTCTTCAGCTTTTTCAGCTCGGCGTTGATTTCCTTGGTGCGGCCCTCCCGCTTCAGCTGTGCGATCAGCAGCTGCTCATCCTCGGCGGAGCTTTGATTCAGGCGATCATAGCCCAGCTTCTGATAATACTCGGCAATCTGCTTGCCCATATGTCGGCTGCCCGAGTGGATGACCAGATAGAGATTCCCCTCATCGTCTGCGTCGATTTCGATAAAGTGGTTGCCGCCGCCCAGCGTGCCGATGGAGAGAATTGCGCGGTCCTCGCTGACGTGGCGATAGCAGCGCAGCTCCTCGGCGTCAAACTCTCTTGCATAGGAATGCGCCTTGGTGCGGATCTGCATTCCTGCGGGGATGTTGTCACGGATCACCCGATCCAGTCGGGCGAAGTCGATCTTGCGCTCGGTAAGGCGCACCACGTGCATTCCGCAGCCGATATCTACGCCCACCAAATTGGGGACGATTTTGTCGGTGACTGTCATAGTAGTACCAATAGTACAGCCTGCACCTGCGTGGACGTCGGGCATCAGACGGATTTTTGATCCCGCAGTAAAGGGCTGATTGCACAGGTTGATCAGCTGTGCGGTAGAGGCAGGATCCAGCGTATCGGTATAGACGGTAGCGGTATTGTATTTTCCTTGAATTTCGATCATAGTATAACTCCTTTCTTGGAGAATCACGATTCTCGGAGGATAGTGGCAAATCGGAGAAAGAGTGGATAGCTGACTGCCCATCATCCAAAAGAATCTGAGATAATTGTATCATACATTCCACAAAATGTCAAGTAGTTTCGATTATTCCCCTATTTCTTGCAATTATATACGATTCTTTATTGGGATTGCCGTCGCTTTGTTACGATTCTGTGAATTATACCGATTTCCTATTGCAAAAATCGCAATTTATGATACAATATCAGCAACGGTAGTCATTCTCGACACCGAAATTTTTATTTTGGAGGACATTCCCCATGAAGAAGCTTCTTTCCGTTCTGGTAGCAGTCTGCCTGTGCGGCGCGGCTTTGGTAGCTTGCGGTGACACTGCCGACACCACTACCACCGCTTCCACCACTACTAAGGCTCCCACTACTACCACTACCACCACAACCACCACCGAGAAGGCTCCCGACACCAACGAGCCCGAAACCGACGAGACTCCCAAGTTCGAAATCAGCACCGACACCACCGGCGCTACCTGCATCAACGATATCGAAGGTGCTACCGCAAAGGTTTATGCATTTGAGCAGCCCTCCGAGTTCGGCGGTCCCGTTGGTCTGATCTACAACTTCGAAGACAAGACCACCGCAGTTCACACTGCTGTAATGGACGCTATCGCAAACGACGGCGCATTTGCTGTTGTTTCCATCGACGGCGATCTCTACAAGATCGAACAGTACGCTAACAGCGGCAACTTCTTCCGCTTCAACGTTGAATCCGCAGGCGCTACCCTGATCTCCGGCATTTCCTACGAGATCATCGTTTACGTTTACAACGCTGACAGCGTTATGACCCACTACACCAAGGCTGAAACCATCGTTTCCGCTCTGTCCACCGCAAACGCTCCCGAGCGTGCTCCTCTGAACGTTACCCTGCCCGAGGGTCTGAACAAGGTAACCGTAAAGGCTGACTCCATTGCAGCTGCTGAAGGCTTCAGCGCATGGGGCGACGGTCCTGCCAAGAACCTGTTCGACGGCAACACCACCGGCACCAAGATCGGCGGCCAGACCAATGGCAGCGTTACCGTAACCTTCTCTCTGGATGCTGCTGCTACCGTTACCTACTACACTCTGTACACCGGCGGCGACACCGCTTCCAACAGCGGCCGTAATCCTCTGGGTTGGACTCTGTACGGCGAAGTAAACGGCGAATGGGTTGAGCTGTCTACCGTTGCGGCAACCAAGACCAACGTAACCGGTCTGGAAGCTACCAACAGCACTCCCTACTCCTACGCAGTTTCCGCTGCTAAGGAGTGCGTAAACTACAAGATCGTCTTCGTAACCGGCGGTGCATTCCAGCTCAACGAGCTGGAGCTCTTCGCAGGCTAAGCAAACCAAATTCAAACAGACCGTCCTCGGACGGTCTGTTTTTTTGCCTATTCCCGGCAGAAAAGCGCAGGTAAACCTGCGCTTTTCTGCTTATTTCTTTTCTTTCTTCTCTTTCTTGGGCTTCTTCGGCTTCTTTTCCTTAGGATTGGCTTCCTTGCAGGTTTTGAGGCACATCATCATACCCACCGCCGCAAATACAATAGCAATCAGCCCGGCAGCCAGCGAATCGCTGACGGGGATCTCGGGCAGGGGCTTTGCAGGCTTCTGCGGCTTTTTCGGCTCCTCTTCGGTGCAGATTTCCTGCTGCTCAGCGGATGCGGCAGCTTCGATGCAGGGCTCTTCCGCTTTTTTCTTCTTTTTGAACATACTCTATTCCATCCGATCTTTTCAGCATTCATTTTATATATTGTAGCATAAATTCCCCACAATTGCAATAGGAAATTGCGATTTTTCCGCTTTTTTGCCAATGATACCGATTACGGCGCAACGCTTTTTCCGGTCAGAATCTACTTGACAAAACTCTCGGAATTTAGTATCATAAAGACAATACTGATAGATTTGAGGAGGCATTTCTATGAAATTGGCAAATCCGAAATATGAAACCTTCCCCGCTCCCGCACTCCGTCCCACGGGTTGGCTGAGAAAACAGCTCCGCATTCAGGCAGAAGGACTTTCGGGCAATCTGGACAAGATCTGGCCCGACATCCGTGACTCCCGCTGGATCGGCGGTCCTTGCGAGGGCTGGGAGCGTGTACCCTACTGGCTGGACGGCTTTATCCCGCTGGCGTGGCTGCTGGATGACGAAGATCTGAAAGCACGTGCCAAGCGATACATCGACGGAATCCTCGCGCGTCAAAAGCCCGACGGCTGGATCTGTCCCTGCGAGGATCACGAACGCTCTCGCTACGACGTGTGGGCAACCTTCCTCATCTGCAAGGTGCTGGTGGTCTACTACGAATGCTCGGGAGACGAGCGCATTGAGGAGGCCGTGCGCCGTGCGCTGCACAATCTGATGCTCCACATCCGAGGCAACACCCTCTTCAACTGGGCGGCGGCTCGCTGGTTCGAGGGACTCGTCTCCATCTACTGGCTCTACGACCGCACCGGCGAGGAGTGGCTCCCCTATCTTGCGGGAATGCTCCGCGTGCAGGGCACCGGCTATCGGGATCTCTTTGACAACTGGATGGATCAGGAGCCTCACACCGATTGGAATTATCAAACCCACGTAGTGAATCTCGCTATGGCAATCAAATCCGAAGTCCTTGGCGGACGGCTGGGCGACAGAGTTGCCGAAGGCGAAGCCTTTGCCGAAAAAATGCTGGGACTGCTGACCCAATATCACGGCACTGCGGTTGGGCACTTCACCGGTGACGAGAATCTGTCGGGCGACAGCCCCATTCAGGGCACCGAGCTTTGCGGCGTGGTGGAGGCGATGTACTCCTACGAGCAGATCTTCCTGCTCACCGGCAACACCCTTTGGCTGGATCGCTTGGAAACGCTGGCGTATAACGCTCTGCCTGCCACCATCTCCCCCGATATGTGGACTCACCAGTACGATCAGATGGTGAATCAGATGGCCTGCGTGCGCTTTATGGGCAAGCCCATCTTCGGCACCAACAGCCAAGAGGCGCACCTCTTCGGCTTGGAGCCCAACTTCGGTTGCTGCACCGCCAACTTCAATCAGGGATGGCCGAAGCTGGCTTGGCACACCTTCCTGAAGGGTGAGAACTCCATCCTCTCTGCTGTGCTTGCGCCTGCTACGGTAAAGACCGAGATGAACGGCGTAGCGGTGGAAGTTTCCCTTGACACCCTCTATCCTTTCCGCAACAGCGGCAAATATACCGTAAAGACCTCCGCTCCCGTGCAGTTTGCGCTGGAAGTGCGCATCCCCGCTTGGGCGAAGAACGCCACCTTAGACGGCAAACCCGTAGAAGCCGGCAAGATCGCCCGCATCGACCGTGTGTGGGAGGGCGAGACTACTGTAGAACTGTCGATGGATTTTGACATCGTCTTCGAGGAGCGTCCCCGTGAGATGGCGGTACTCCGCCGCGGGCCTCTCTACTACTCGGTGCACATCGACGAGGAGTGGAAGATGCACGAGTACGAGCGTCACGGCGTAGTGCGGAAGTACCCCTACTGCGACTATGAGATCTATCCCAAGTCCCCGTGGAACTGGGCGTTTGGCGAGGGCGAGTTTACCGTCACCGAGTGCGAGATTGTGGACTATCCCTTCTCCTCCGAGCATCCTCCCGTGGAGATCACCGCGCCCCTGTATCAGATCGATTGGGGCTACGAAGAAGGCTACAACGATCTGTGCGCAAAAGTCCCCCACAGCCGCGAGCCCATCTCCGAGACGATGCCCGTGAAGATGAAGCCTTACGGATGCACCAATCTGCGAATGACCGAGCTACCCAAGTAAACTTATTCATTTGGTCAAGCACATCTGCCAACGCTGTAGGGCGGGGGCTTGCTCCCGCCGGAAATAATCAATCGCAAGCAACACAAACGAGCGACGATTCATTGCTCGTTTGTGTTTTTCGTTTTTCAGAAAACGGCGGGAGCAAGCCCCCGCCCTACGAATAACAATCTACTATTATAATGATTCGAATAATCTTCAAAAAAATTTTTTCGACGATGTAACAAAATGGACTTTTCCAAAGATTTATGGGTGAAAGGAGGCAAGACAGATGATAACACAAAACGACGATCGTGATCAAATCGTAGACCTTTATGCAGATATGGTATGGCGCATTGCCCTCTCCCGCACCCGGAAGGAGGAGGCCGCCGAGGAGGTTTTTCAGGAAACCTTCCTTCGTCTGTTTCAGAAGGAGCGCACCTTCAACGACGAGAACCACCGCAAGGCGTGGATCATCCGCGCGACCCTGCTCTGCTGCAGGAGTTATATCTCGGCCTCATTTCGCCACGCCACCCTGAGCTTGGAGGAGGTGAGCGGCAGTCTTGCCATCCCCGAGGAAAAGGCGGGGCTGTACGAGGCAATGCTGAAGTTGCCTGCCAAATACCGCCTACCCATCCAGCTCTACTACATCGAAGGTATGGACGCCGATACCTGCGCCAAGGCGCTGGAGCTTCGCCCCGGCACTTTTCGGGCACGGCTCTCCCGTGGGCGCGTCCTGCTGAGAGAATTACTGAAAGGAGAAGACATTTATGTTTAATCGAAATGATAACGTCCCCGAAAATGACAAATTGCAGGAAGACTTTGCGGGAATGGATCGCTATATCACCGCTCCTGCCGATTTGAAGGCAGCAGCCAAAAGCGGACTGCCCCTGCGCCGTGCCGGAGTGAGCCGACGGGTGCACATCAGACGGTTTTCCAAAGCCATCGCCGTCTATGCCGTGTGTGCGCTGTTGCTGGTGGGGATTGCGTTTACCTTGCCGCTGTTTGATTTAGGCAAAACGCCTGCTTCTTCCGTGGATTCTACCACCTCGTCCACTGATACACCTACCAATCCTTCAGCGAACATCGTTCTTCCTCCTGCCCGCAGAAAAGAGCCTGAAGCCAAAGCACAGTGGATCACTCCCCCCACTTTTTCCCAAGGCAGAGCAGCGGCAGACGCCGTGGTGCACCTGCGTGTTGGAAATTGGTTAGGGGATGACAAAATTCATACCTTCTACGATGCCACCATTTTGGAGGTGTACAGCGGAACTATCGAAGAGTCCATCACCCTTCTGCAAGCAGGCAGCTTGCAGACCTGCACGTACGCCGATTATCCCTTGTTTGTTTACGGAGATGAATTCGTACTGTTTCTGAAAAAAGCGACTTCAACCGATTCTCCCTATGAAAATGCCTACTATATCTGTGGCGGTCCTATTTGCACCATACAAGTGTATTATAATGCAGAGGGAGAACAGTTTGTAGAAGACAGTTTTTACTTTATTTCCAATCAACACTTGCCACTGGAGGTTCAGGCTATCTCTTCCCATCTTTTCCCCAACCCTCCGGGTGCTGAATACGCATCGCTGGGCGCTGTCTATCTTGGCAATACCAAGCTATATAAGCTGTCCGATATTGTACCCTATCTCAATGGAACGGCAGAAGATCTCCCCATCCAATCCCCTTGCTACGCAAAACGGATTTGGAGTTTCCCTCATTCCTACGACAGTGAATCGAGCCTGCTTTTTTCGGTCACCGTCCCCGAGCTGGGGAATGCCGTGATTGAACAAAAAGAAGACGGCATTTACATTAACGATGAAAAGTTCCTCGGAGGCCTCGGATACGGTTGCGAGAGCTTTTATTTGGCAGACGTCAACGGAGATTCCAAACCGGAGCTATGCTTCGGCACGATGCTCGGCAGCGGCATCGTCCATTCCAGCATTGAAATTTTCGATTTCGAGACGAAAAAGTGCATTTTTTATCTATCGGACAGGATGAACTACGATTATCATCTCTTTGTCAGAAACGGCGTTCTTTGTGTGAAGGAGATAGAATATAGGAAGACCGAAGTCAATCGAACCGGTATGCTCATCCATGACGGTACACAAGTCTCCGTACTCTGGGACAGCGAGGTCAATGCCACCCCCGACCGTGACACTTCCCCCGCTTCGTGAGAGCAGACGAGCTGACGACATTGCAAATCGGTGCTCTATTACAAGGATCTGCCGCAATACGCCCCCTCCGCTTGCCGGACGCTCGGCTCTGCCCAATTTGCAACTTGCCACTTGCAATTTTCCACTAAAAAATCCCCCTTTCGGGGGATTTCAGTCTGTCGAAAAAGCCGTACTATGCGTAAGCGTAGTACGGCTTTTTAAGATGAAGATGAAAAGGAAAAAAGAAAAACGCAAAAGTGCGAGAGTCCCTCCATTTCCTTTTTGCGAATTT
>JAFTMF010000168.1 GCA_017452565.1 Clostridia bacterium | reverse complement strand
GATAAATGTCTGTAAATTTTGAATAATCTGTAAAACGTGTCCCCAATTCTGAAAAATCCGCTTCTCAAATTGCTTTGAAAAGCGGATTTTCGCCTTACCATCACACCGGGCATTTTGGTCAGCTATCAGTTGACACGCCATCATAATTTTGATATAATATGGCTACTACCACATAATAACTCAGACAAGAGGTGAGAAGATGGGCTCTTGGGGTACTGCATTATATTCTAACGATACGTCCTGTGACGTGCGCGATATGTGCAATGAAATATATCCGTTCGCTCGTGTCGAAGAAGGAACCAGAATGATTTTGGAAGAATACGCCGACATTGTAAATAGTGATGTCTTGGATAATGATTGCGCCAATTTTTGGTTCGCACTTGCAGACTGGCAATGGAAACACGGTATTTTATCAACGGAAATCAAAGCAAAAGCCATTTCTTTGCTCAAAGCACATACCGGAATTGAAGAGTGGGAAGAATCGGGATCGGCTTCTGACGTCCAAAAGCGGTTAGCGGTTATGGACAAATTACTTCGCCAATTAGAACTTCCGCAACCACCCGTAAAAATTCCTAAATCCAAAGTCCCCAAAGCAAAGCATCGACCGGGCGATATAATTGTTTTTCGCACTTGTTCCAAAGACTATGAGTATGCCGAAACAGTTTGGAACATAGAAGAGTGCGGATTTACGGATCATTATACCGATGAAGTAGCCAGTAAGCTTCCCAAAAAGCTTTCGCCGCCTTATGAAGCGTATGAGAAGTATATGGCGGTCTTGTGTGTAGGCACTATTCAAGAAGCTTATTCAAAATATCTACCCAATGTTTTGGAAACGCGGAGCATCTATGCCTACTATGATTATATTAGCGACCAAAAGCCAACATTGGAGGATTTGAAGCAATGTGGATTTTTGCCGTTGAATATACGATATAGCGATGATGGCGACTCTGTAGGAAAAAATGCGTGGACATATACGTTTGCGCTGTTTGCACAAAGCTTTACCCAAAAAGAGGGCGGCTCGGAGCAAATTGTTAATAAGACTTGTTGTTTGGATGAAAACGAACGTTTTCACACACTGTTTTCTCAAAAACACTACGATACCGAATACGTACTTTTACCGAATCTTTTTGCTGCGTTCAGCGACATATATGATGAAAAGGTGCGCCTTGAATGGATAGGCGTGGAACTTGACGATTTATTGGATGCTAACCAAAGCAATCCTGATTTGCGTACTCCTGAAGAAATAAATAAGATAGTTTCCGAAAGCGTTAAAGAATGGCAACGAAAGGAATATGAACTCATACATTCCGAAGAATACCAAAACGCTGACGAAATGCAAAGAATAATTCTGTTAAGAGCGCTCGTCAAAGACGATATGGAATAATCCACGGGATACCGGTGTGTGACAACAGAGACAACACAATTTCCATAACCATCAATAATAATCGGACAAAAAAACGATTGTCCCTATTCGAATTCACTCGCGGAGTGTGTTCAAATAGGGACAATTTTTATTCAATTTTGCACTTACGATGCCCTCACTATGGGCATTTTGCCGCATTCAGCACGTTTTCGATGAAGATGCCGTACCCTCTCGCCGGATCGTCCAATAGCACGTGGGTGACAGCGCCCACCAGCTTGCCGTTCTGGATCACGGGCGAGCCGCTCATACCCTGCACGATACCGCCGGTCTTGGCAAGGAGCGCAGGGTCGGTGACCTCCAGCACGAAGTTCTTGCCGTTTTTATCTCCGCCGCAGAGTTTGACGATCTTCGCTTTGTATTCGCGGATGCCGCTATCGTCCAGCGTACAGCGGATGGTGACGCTCCCCTCGTGAATCTCCCCTGCCTGCGCTACGGGAATGAGATCCTTTTTGTCATAGGCAGGCATAGACGCCAGCACGCCGTAGACGCCGCTACGGGTGTTGCCGATGAGCGAGCCGATCTTGCCTGAGCAGAAGTAGCCCTTCAGCTCGCCGGGGGCGCCCTTTGCTCCCTTGCGGATGCTGCTGATCTTCACGTCCATCACGATTCCTCGGGAGAGCGGCATCAGCACGCCGGTATCGCTGTCGCAGATGCCGTGCCCAAGCCCCGAAAAGCTCCCGGTTTCGGGGAGATAATAGGTGACGGTGCCGATGCCTGCGGTAGTGTCCCGAATCCACACGCCTGCCTTCCAGCAGTGCTCGCTCTCCGATTTTGCGGGGGTGAGAGTGACTTCCTTGTGCTTGCCCTGCCGCTGCAGCTCTATTTGAACCGTTTTCCCTGCGCTATCTGCTACCAGCTCCACCATTGCCGTGACGCTGCTGATTTCTTTCCCGTCAATAGAGAGGATAATATCTCCCGCCTTGACGCCTGCCTGCTCTGCGGGAGAGATATCCTCGCCGGGGCAGTCTACTGCCGCCGTTCCCACTACCAACACGCCTTTGGTGTGGAGCTCCACCCCGAAGGTATCACCGCCCGGCAGAACCAGCTCGGGAGACTTCTCTGCCGCTTGTGCCATTGCCCCCATCTGTCCCAGCGGCAGAATCAGCAAGAGTCCCGACAGAAGCAGTGCGGCTGCCCGCGCTCTGTTTTTTGATCTGTTTTTCATTGATTTGCCCTATATTTGCCTTTCCGTATTGCTAACTTATCTATCTGTATCATTCGGCAGAACTCTGAAATCCGATCTACCGCTTTTCTAATTTGCGTGGATTTGTGCAAAACTATGCCTTGAAATAACTGTCTGTTTTGTAATGGGGATTTTTGCAAATATTTTCCAATAGACAAAAAAACTCCCAAAAGCGAACTTTTGGGAGTTTATCTTACGATTATTCAATTTTTGCGCAATACGATGACGTTCCACGATTTTGCCGCCAGCTCGATGGCATTGCCCACCGACTTTTCCACGGGGGAAACGGTATCGGGATGCTCCGCCGTGTTGATCGCCTTGAGATCGTCGCACTCCAGCGCAGTATGGCTGACGATGCGGTAGTCCTCAAAGCCCTCGGCGCACAGATCCACGGTGCAAGCCTCACAAAGCGAGCGGTTCACCGCAAAGACGGTGAGGGTTTCCCCGTCCTCGCCCAGTGTGGCGATGGTTTCCACGTAGGGGATCTCCGCCAGATCGCCTGCGCTGTAGGTTTCGCATTCGCACTCGGTAGCAAGTGCAGTACCTCTGCCGTGCACCGATGCGTGGAGGAAGGGATAAAAGATGGTCTGCGCCCAAACAGAACCGCCGGTCTCGGTCATTATGGGAGCGATGACGTTCACCAGCTGGGCAAGGCAGGCGATCTTTACTCGGTCTGCGTTTTTCAACAGTGTGATCAGCAGACAACCCACTAAGAGCGCATCCTCGAAGGTGTATTCGTCCTCCAAAAGCGGAGGAGCTACCGACCAGCGCTTCACCTTCCGATCCTTCTCGCCGCTGTGGAACCACACGTTCCACTCGTCGAAGGAGAGGTGGATGGTTTTCTTCGACCGCTTCTCTGCCTTGATCTCGTCGCAGATGGCAGCGGTCTTTTTGATGAACCGATCCATATTCAGCGACTGGGCAAGGAAGAGGGGCGTATCGTTGGCGTGATTGTTGTAGTAATTGTGGAGCGACAGATAGTCCACCTGATCGTAGGCGTGGCGCAGAACGGTGCGCTCCCACTCGCCCCACAGCGGCATATTCACATTGGAGCTTCCGCAAGCCACCAGCTCGATGGTGGGGTCTACCATCTTCATTACCTTTGCCGTCTCGTAAGCTACTCTGCCGTATTCCTCGGGAGTTTTACTGCAGATCTGCCACGGGCCGTCCATTTCGTTGCCAAGACACCATAGCTTGATGCCGAAGGGATTTTCAAAGCCGTTTTGCCGTCGGAGATTTGCGTAGTAGGTGTCGGTTTCGCTGTTGCAGTATTCCACCAGATTGCGGGCTTCGTCGGGACCGCGGGTGCCCAGATTCACCGCCATCATTACCGCAGAGTCTGCACGCTTTGCCCACTCCTGGAACTCGTCGATGCCTACTTCGTTGGTCTCGATACTGCTCCAAGCCAGCTCCATCTTACGGGGACGGCGGGATTTGTCGCCGATACCGTCCTCCCAGTTGTAGCCCGAGACGAAGTTACCGCCGGGATAGCGAACGATCGGCACTCTCAGCTGTTTCACCAGTTCTAGCACGTCCTGCCGAAATCCCTGATCGTCTGCCGTGGGATGGGTGGGCTCGTAGATGCCGCCGTAAACCGCTCTGCCCAGATGCTCGATAAACGAGCCGTAGATGCGGTCGTCGATTTTGGAAATGATATTGTCTTTGCGGAACGTGATTTTGGCTTTCATAAGCTTTCACTCCTTTATTCGGGGATTCCTCTCACCCTTTTTTCTTAAACAATACTTTGGAAACCTTGAATTCGGTTCCTTTAGCGATCTTGATGTAATTGGGGATGTGCTTTACAATAATTATGGTAGATACACCTGCAATCAGTAGCGCCCAAAAGGAGTGATTGATGATTCCCCAAGCGATGGGATAGGAGATCACTGCGGTGAGCGTGCCCAGCACGATGTAATCGGAAATGAGGATCACGGCGATGACCACTGCGCCGATGATAGCGAAGTATCGCCAATCCATCCCCAGCGCCATTCCCGCAAAGGAGGCAAAGCCCTTCCCTCCCTTGAACTTCATCCAGAAGGGGTACATATGGCCCATCACGGCGGCCACGCCTGCCCACATTCCTGCAAATCCGCTGTCGAAGATGGCACGGAAGAGGATTACGGCAAGAGCTGCCTTGAGAATGTCGGCCAGCGCAACGGCAACGCCCATCTTCCAGCCCATGGTAATGGCGGCGTTGGATGCACCGGGATTGTTGGAGCCTCTTGCGCGAATGTCAAAGCCTTTTGCCTTTGCGACGATATACGCCAGATTGAAATTGCCGATAAGATATCCGCCCAGCGCGGACACGAGTACGGGAATATACATAGTCTACCTCCCAAGGTGTTTTATTCTATTTATATGGTAGCATAAAAGTCGAATATTGTCAAGGGTGGCAAGACGGATTGTAAAAGCGCACAAATTGAAGGAAATATTTTTAGTGAGTCTGACCAGTGAAAGGGCGTATAGATAGTATTGACAAAATCTGTTCTCTATGCTATAATGAAACTGAAGATTATTTGAATTAATAAATCTATCATTATAGCAAGGAGAATATTACGATGAAAAAACTTCTATCGATTGTCATGGCATCCGTGCTTTTGGGATCAATGGTATCTTGTGCGCACAAAGCAGGCGATTCTTCTGCTTCTACCACTCCTGCCCCCGTTACTGCCCCCGCATTGCCCGATGAATACAACATTATGATGCTATTGAGCGAAGACGGCGGTCAATACAATCCCAAGTTTACTTTCCGCCAGTCATTTTCCGAACCTTCTCGCAGCCGTACCCAAAAAGAATCGAAATACGTCGGTACCACCAAGCAATTAAAGGGAGACGACCGCGTTTTCACCTATTATGAAAGCGAAATTCGATATACGAATCCCGAGTATACGAAGTCCGGTTCTGATCAGAACCAAAAAGGTTCTCACTACGCGCATTTTCTCACTTACCAAAGTGAGGATCATACAGAGCTCACCTTTTTGGCGGATACCGATTTAGTGGTATGGTATCGCAGTTCCCATTCCCCCAATTCTTCTGACTGCAAGACATTCAGCGACGAAGAGCTAACGCAAATTGCCGAAGAGTGCATCCTGCAATACGTTTCGAAAGCCAAATTTGACACACTCACCCTTGAAGATATCTCTACTGATATATTAGGACGATACTCTGTCAGATACAGAAGGCACATCGAAGAGTATTTAACCGAAGAAACTATTATTGTACACATTGAAAAAGACGGCGTAGTGGAATGTATGGACGCAAGAGGACTTTATATGCTCGATGGGCTTCCCTATCTGATTTCCAAACGAAATCTGGATGCGGCTTCCAATTATCTCCGCGAGCAAATCGATGCATTGGAGCTTGCAGATTTAACGTATAGTCCTTTTTATCTCACAACCGATGGCGACGGGAACATTTATCTGGAACAGATAGTAAGATTTACCGATCTCACCGGAGAACCCGATATGCAAGTATTATTTATCAATGTCAACTAATCCCCACCCAAAAACACTACCCCCGTTCATCTATCGCATTACGATGGATGAACGGGGGTAGTTTCGCCTTGTTCGCTGATTAGTCGTTGTCTTCGATCTCAACGGTTACGCGGCGACCGTCTTTGTTTGCTGCGGATTTCATTACGGTGCGAATGGCCTTCGCGATCTTGCCGTGGCGGCCGATCACCTTGCCCATATCACCCTCTGCTACCGTCAGGATCAGAAGAACACCTTCGTCGTCCTCAGTCTCCACTACGGCAACCTCTTCGGGATGATCCACCAGCACCTTGGCGATATCCACCAGCGTTTGCTTTAAATCCGACATCTGATCCTCCTTGGGGGATTACTTCTCGATGCCGTTCTTCTTCAGCAGAGCCTTTACGGTTTCGGTGGGCTGTGCGCCGTTCTTCAGCCACTTCTCAGCCTTCTCAGCGTCGATGTTTACCTCTGCAGGATTTGCCATAGGATTGTAGTAACCGATCTCCTCGATGAAGCGACCGTCACGGGGATAACGGGAATCTGCAACTACTACACGGTAAAAGGGAGCCTTCTTTGCGCCCATTCTTCTGAGTCTGATTTTAACTGCCATTTTGTATTTCCTCCAAAATAAATATGTTATATATATCTGCGAAGGGTTTCCTTCGGATATGACTTTGTGTTCGGCTTTTCGCCGTTTGCAAGCTGCGGGAGTTTAGAATCCCATACGGAATTTGCCTTTTTTACCGCCCATTCCGCCAAATGCGCCTTTGGAAAGCTGCTTCATCAGCTTGGAGGTCTGCTCAAACTGTCTGAGCAGGCGGTTGACCTCTTCTACCGAACGGCCGCTGCCTGCGGCAATTCTCTTTTTGCGGGAAGCGTTGATGATTTCGGGCTTCTGCCGTTCTTTGGGTGTCATCGAATAGATGATGGCTTCCATATGAGCCATCGCCTTTTCGTCCACCTGGGCGTCCTTGAGGGCGCCGGGCTTCATACCGGGAATCATTGCGGCAATCTGCTCCATACTGCCCATTCCCTTGATCTGCTGGAACTGCTCCAGATAATCTTCCAAGGTGAAGGTAGACGAGCGGATTTTCTGCTCTAATTCCATTGCCTTCTTCTCGTCGTATGCCTGCTCCGCTTTTTCGATGAGGGTGAGCATATCGCCCATACCGAGGATTCTCGAAGCCATACGGTCGGGGTGGAAGGGCTCGATGGTATCCAGCTTTTCGCCGGTACCTACGAACTTGATGGGCTTGCCGGTAACGTGGCGCACCGACAGTGCGGCACCGCCTCTGGTGTCGCCATCCAGCTTAGTGAGGATGACACCGGTGATATCCAGCTGCTGATTGAAGGTATCGGCTACGTTCACCGCATCCTGACCCAGCATTGCGTCGATGGTCAGCAGGATTTCAGTGGGATGCACCTTTTCCTTGATCTCCACCAGCTCTTCCATCATACCTTCGTCGATATGCAGACGGCCTGCGGTATCGATGAACACCATATCGTGACCGTGCTTTTCGGCGTGCTTGAGGGCTTCGGTGGCAATCTTCACGGGGGAGACTTTATCGCCCATGGTGAAGACGGGGATATCCAGCTGTCCGCCTACGATTTCCAGCTGCTTGATAGCGGCGGGACGGTAGACGTCACAGGCAACCAAGAGAGGGCGTTTGCCCTGCTTTTTATAAAGTCCGGCCAGCTTACCGGCGTGGGTGGTTTTACCCGCACCCTGCAGACCGCACCTCATAATAATTGTGGGGGGCTTCGAGGAAATCTCCAGCTTGGAAACCGAGCCGCCCATCAGGGAGGTCAGTTCCTCGTTTACGATTTTAATGATTTGCTGAGCGGGAACCAGACTTTCCAGCACCTCGGAGCCAACGGCACGGTCGGTGACCGTTTTGATAAACTCCTTGACCACCTTGAAGTTAACGTCTGCTTCCAGGAGCGCCAGCTTTACCTCGCGCATACCTGCTTTGACGTCGGCCTCGGTGAGTTTGCCCTTGCTGCGGAATTTTTTAAAGGCCGCACTCAGCTTATCGGACAAATTATCAAACATAAATGCTCCTTATATAGAAGGAATAGAAGGGATCACAGGGGCATCCGTTCCACGGAAGCGATAAGATCCTCTACGGGCTGACCCTCGTCAGCCATTTTGCGCAGGCGTGCGAGGAGAAAGTCTACCTCGTTTTGCCGCTTGCGGTAGTTTTCATAAAGATTCAGCCGATTTTCTGCATCTCTGAGGATGGCCTCGGCTTTTTTCAGACCGTCCCACACGCCCTGACGGGTGATGCCGCACAGCTCTGCGATTTCGCTGAGGGACAGATCGTCGTTATAGGAATACTCTGCCATTTCCCGCTGACGGGGAGAAAGCAGTCCACCGTAAAACTCCAGAAGCAGAGACAGGTCGAGATTCTTTTCTGCAGTTTCCATAACCGATCTCCTTCGGGGGTGCTTGGTGTAAAGCAATTCGTTTGATGAAGGTGTCAAGTAAAACGCATTGCAGGCATCATTATACCATAGAGTGCAGGGTTTGTCAATAGTGTTGCCGTAAATATTTTGTGGCAAATTTCACAAAATCTATTGACGGAAGTGAGATTATAGGGTACAATAGGGACAGTTTAGTGCGGTGAAGTGGTTCTGTATTCCGAAGCGATTATAACTCATCTAAGGTAGCAATTCGGCACAGCCGAATTGCAATCTGAGAGAGGGGACCGCGGAGTTCGCCGTTGGCGAACTCCAGCAGTTGCGCATAGCGCTACTGCAAACCATCACTCAAACGCCGAAGTTTTCTTCACCCCTCCTCAGACTCCCCCTCATCTTCCTTGGCTGTTCCATATCCGAGAATGTTCCAAAATTTTTTGGGGAGTTCCCTATATCTTCATCAGCTTTGATAGTCTCAGAGAGTTTGGTATGGACATCGACAAGAAGCTTCACCCTATTCTACCCCACGGAGGACAACAACTATGCACACCCCTATGACTTGGCCGGAAGGTCAGATTTTTCCCACCTTTGATACGCCCGTGTCCGATATGGATGCCTTCACTACCGAGAATACTCCCGGTGAGTGGCTGGTTGCGCTGCTGGCGCTCCAAGGCATCGTCAATCGAGAGCAGCCTCGCATTTTTATGTACGACAGAACAGCAGGCGAGGGCCCCGACACTTGGGCTAAGACCTACGGCTTCACTTTTGTCCTCAAGGATAAAATGGAGATTTTCGCCAAATTCGCAAAGGAGGCAGCAGGCTTCGTCCTCTACTCCACCGAAAAGAGCGAGCATTACATTAACCTTGCCGGATCGGTGGCTTCTCCCATCGACGGTATCCCCGTAACTGCCGAAGTGATGGATGCACTGGTTGCCGCCGGCATTGATCTGCCCCTGCTGTGCGATCTGACTTCTCTTCCCTACACTACTGCGGAGGAGATTTATACCTACTTATACGAGGCATTCTGGCAGAAGAACACCCACCGTCTGATCATCTCCCAGCGTCCTCATATGACCGCTTATCTGCGCGATCTGGCAGCAGCATCCGGTGCCGCCATCGTGTTCCTCAACTGCCGTGACTCCAAGGCACAGCAGGCAATCTACCGCCGTTTCCTGGACGATATGGAGCCCGGTGCCGCCATCGCCACCGGCTGGTACACCGAGGAGCGCTCGGGTATCACCACCTCTACCTCGGCGGGGCTTTCCACCGTTCCTTCCGACTATTTCGCCAACGCTACCGTATACGCTCAGCGTATGCCCATCCGCGTGCGGGAGATCCCGCCCGTTCCGAAGCTGGAGAACAAGATCTACGTTTCCGTTTTCGTCAGCGACGGCGACAACATCCAGTACGTAGAGCATTATATGCGCCAGTATTGGGACAGAAACGCTGAATCCCGCGGTAAAGTTGCGGTCAACTGGACCATTTCCCCTGCCTGCGCCGATACCTGCCCCGGTATGATGAACTACTACTACGACACCGCCACCGAAAAGGATTGCCTGGTCAGCGGCCCCTCGGGTATGGGCTACGCTATGCCTGTGAACACCCTGTGGGAGGATATCCCTACCGGAAATTATGTGGAGGATATCGAAAAATTCGGCAAATACGCCGCCCTCTCCAACCGCTACTTCGAGCGTTGCGGTCTGAAGGTAGTCACCGTTTGGGACAATATGACCGAAGAGCAGCGGGAGATTTACACCAAGAACGCACCCTCTCTCTACGGTCTGACCATCCAGCTCTTCACCGATGACCGTGAGTCTATCACCTCGGTGCACAACGGCATCATCTGCAAACAGCTGACGCCTTGCTACACCGCTACCCGCGAGTATCTCTCTCACGTTCTCCATCGTGAGGCAGACAATCGCTTCGATGGAAGCGCGCCTCTCTTCATCGGCGCACAAATGACCGTATGGGGAAGACTGTCGCTGAATGATCTGTATGAAATCGAGCAGGAGATGAAGGCCAAGTATGACGGCAAAGTAGAATTCGTCCGTGCCGACCACTTCTTCAAGCTCTACAATGCTCATCTTGCAAAGGAGAACAACTGATATGAAAATTGCTCTGGTCACCGGTGCATCCGCCGGTATGGGTCGGGAATTTGTCCGACAGATTGCAGGCTCTGCTGAATACGAGCAGATTTGGGTCACCGCTCGCCGTGCCGACCGCTTGGAGGCATTGAAGTCCGAGCTGGGCGAAAAAATCGTGCCGATTCCGCTGGATCTTTGCGATAAGGCATCTTTTGATACGCTCGCAGAAAAGCTGAAAGGCGCATCTGCCACCGTTGCTCTGCTGGTTACGGCGGCAGGACTTGGCAAATACGGCTCCTTTCCCATCCTCTCCGAGGAAAACGCCGAGCTGATGGTGAACACCAACGTCCTGGGTATGATGCGGACGGTTCGAGTCTGCCTTCCCTATTTGCAGAGCGGCAGCCGTGTGATCCTGCTGGGATCGCAGTCCTCCTTCCAGCCGCTGCCTCATTTTAACATTTATGCTTCCACCAAGGCGTTTACCCTCCACTTCGGCAGAGCTCTCCATCGGGAGCTGAGACCCAAGGGAGTCACCGTCACCACCCTCTGCCCCGGCTACGTGGACACCGAATTCTTCGAGGTTGCCGCCAAGAGCGAGGACCCCGAGGCTTGCACCAATTTCAGTCCTCTTTATCCCGTGGACTTTGTAGTGCGCAAGGCACTTGCCGATGCACGACGCGGCAAGGATATGTCTGTTCCCGGTGCTAACGTAAAGATGATGCGCCTGCTGGCAAAACTCCTGCCCCATTCGTTGGTAATGAAGGTTTGGATGAAGATCAAATAATATAAAATCGCTCTTCCATCGCGGAAGGGCGATTGTTTTTTTGAAATTATTTTCCCCAAATCCTCTTTACTTTTTCGAACAAATCGTGTATAATGGGGATAATTCATTCAAGGAGGTAAGCTATGCTCCAATACGAACTGGATCTGCAAACCGGCTCAACCTGGGACAACTATCCCACCGACCCGGCATTTGCGGGACTCCCCTGTCTGCTCACCGAAAGCGGCTGTTTTCACACCGGTTCCAGACATTTTACTACCCGTGATAACAAAAACGCACTGCTGATCCTCTACACCCTCCGAGGAAAAGGCAAACTCACCTACGGGGGAGAGACTTATTCCCTTCCCCCCGCCAGCCTCGTCCTTCTGGATTGCCGCCGCTGGCACGATTACCGCGCCGACTCCCCCGAAGGCTGGAGCTATCGCTTCCTCCACTTCGACGGCGAGGGCGTGCAGTTTTATAAACGTCAGCTGGATAGCGAATTTACCGTACTCCAGCCCAAGGATACCACTCAGATTGACCGCTACTTCGCCGAAATCGACCGCCTCGCAGGAGATGACAGCCTGATGGCGGTAGCACGCCGCTCCAATATGGTAGTCTCGATTCTGTGGCGTCTTCTGGAACAGCATACCGAAGAGGTTGCGTCCTCCGTGAATCTGCGCTCGGATATGCGGGACGTACGGGCGTATATTCAATCCCACCTTGCCGAGGATTTGTCGCTGGAACAGCTTCTGTCGGTGGTTCATCTGTCCAAATATCACTTCGTGCGCATTTTCAAGGAACAGTTTGGCGTGACCCCCGGCAAGTATATCCTGCGAAGCCGCATCAGTGCCGCCAGACGGCTATTGGTCACCACTTCCCTGCCGGTTTACGAGATCGCTACGATGGTAGGCTTCTCCGACCCCGCCAGCTTCTATCGGGCATTCCGTGAGCTGGAAGGCTGCTCCCCCGGTAAGATCCGGCAAGAATCCATCCTGCTGGAAGAGTTGGAACTCAATCCCACCGAAACGTCCCCTATTGAATAATATCTTTCTAAATAAACGAACGCCGGATAGCGATGCTATCCGGCGTGTTTTTTTGATTAAGGAGTTTCCGATGATTCGGGATCGGTGGAGTCGTCGGGCTCAGCGGGCTCTTCGGGAACCTCCGTTATCGGTAGTTCGTTCGTTTGGGGTATTTCTACGGATGCGGGGTCGTCATTGGTTTCCGGCAGCTCCTCTGTTATGGGCGGCATAGTAGTTTCGGGAGGGAGTTCCGACGCCTCTTGCCAGCTGATCTCCTTCAGCAGAGAGACAAATGCGGTGCGCTCCTCTTCGGTCGCCGCAACGCTCTCGCCCGTGATGGGATCAAAGAAATATTTGTAGCAGTAAACCGATATGCCGGTGCAGAAGTCCAGCGTCTCGGTGTATTCCAGCGATCGTTTGAGAATGTCTTTATGCTCTTGCCATTCGTATTTGCCGCTGCCTGCCCATTTATCGTATCCATCCTTCGCTTTTCCGAAGGTGACACCCACAATCAACTTCACCGAATCGGACTTGATGATATCCCGATAGGTTGTGCAGACCGAGGCAAAGTCCAGCGTATCGTGCTCGAAGCCAAAGTAAACCTGGGGACAGATATAGTCGATGTAGCCATCCTCGGCACACCATTTATAGACGTCGGCATATTGCCGCTCGAATACTCGCTCGATCTCACCTGCCGGGCTGATGCCGTAGACCAGATCCGGGCTCTCGGCTTTGGTGGCATCGTAGAGCGCAGATACCAGCAGATTCAGCTGTTTTCTGCGGAACTTGGCAAGGCTCAGCGTACCGCCGGCCTTCTGATAGTCGCTGTATGCGGATGCATCAAAGGAAGAGGCGGTGGTCGGATAGAAGTAATCGTCCATATGGAGGCCGTCGAATGCGTATTCGTCCAGCAGCTCCTTAGCACCGCTGACAATGAGATTGCGAACCTCTTCATAAGCGGGATTCAGATAGTAATTGCCGCTGTACGCTACGATATATTTGCCTCGCAGCGATTTGTCGTCATACCATTGACGGATTTGATAGCGGGGATTGACTGATTTGATCTCCTCGGTGGTCATTGCCCGCAGAGGATTGATCCAAGCGTGCACCGACAGTCCGCGCAGATGCGCTGCCTCCAAGAAAATCGAAACGGGATCGTACGCAGCTTCTCTGCCGTATGCACCTACCACGTATTTGGACATAGGGTAATAATCGGACAGTACCATACTGTCTGCATTGGGGCGCACTTGGAGGAAAACGGTATTGAATCCCTGGGCGCGGATATTGTCCAGTATCTGCTCGATCAGGCGGGTGTAATCCTGCACCTCTCGCTGGACACCGCCTGCAACGTAGACGGTATTGAGATCGAACTGAGATACCCAGATCGCTTTCCAATCATCGTAAACAAGCACGTTTCGCTCCTCATCGGGGGTTGGGACGGTAACCGGTGCGCTCGTCTCGGGGGCGGGTGCCGGTGTAGTAACGGGTGTGGTGACGGGGGAAGTTACCGGCGCAGTTGCAGGAGTTGTAAGCGGAACGGTCGCTTGCGTAGTGGCAGGCGTGGTGACGGGAGTGGTGGCCGGAGTAGTAGCAAGCGTGGTAGTGGTGGTAGCCGGCGTGGTAATCTTAGTGGTAGTCACAGGTTTGGTCTGCACTGCAGTAGTCGTTGGAGGGATGGGAGTGGTGACCGGCAAAGCCGTTGGCGTGGTCTGCGGGACGGTAACCGGAAGGGTCTGCGGAGTAGTTGCCGGCGTGGTTGCGGGAACGGTTTCTCCCGTTGTACCAAAGATAAAGGAAGTAACCTTGGAAGTCATCGGTGCGGTCTGTTCGGTGATCAGAGGGCCCGTTGTGAGGGGGGACGTAGTAACGGGAAGCGCGGGATAAGTAATCGGTATTTTTGACGTACCGGGGGGAGAGATGGTGTTGGGAATTGGAGTGGTCCGGTCCTGTGCAGTCATTGAATGTGCATCGGCGAATGCGGATAGCCGGCCGTTGTCGGCAACACGCGCCAGGGCGGATGCGGCTCTGGGAACCGACGTCCAGGATAGCGACGCTGCCACGGTCAATAGCAAAGCCGTCGTTTTCACGACGATCCGCCATACCGACGAGTTGGCTGTGTTCATTTTGACAAACTCCTTGTTATTTCTACGCTCTATTTTAGCAATATCGTCGCATTCTGTCAAGAGGGGATTTCTTCCATATTCGATATATTTGAATATTTTTTGAATAATATGAACATTTTCTAACAAAAGAACGCACCTGCAGGCGCGTTCTTGCTTTTGATACCTCTCTATTACCTCCGGCTTATCGGTTATACCGATAGCGGCGGCGAGGACGGGCGGCAGGCATCAGCCACGCCGTCAGACCGGAGATCAATCCCATCCCCAGATAAATCGCTGCCCGCAAGAGGAAATTGGAAAAACCTCCGCCGATCAGCGAGACGGTCAGGGGCAGCAGCGCGTAGACGGCACAGGACAGCAAAATCCCCCCTAAGGATGCGCCTCCTCTGCCCTGCAGAATGCCGCAGATTGCCGCTCCCAACACCAGCGCAGTGTAGGCAATCACCGTCAGAAAGATTTCGGGATGAGCAAGTCTTGTGGCAAACATCGCTCCCATCACCAAGATTGCCAGCCCAATTCCAATCCCGATCAGCGCCGCCCGCAGTGCGGCAAGATAATCCTTTGTCTCCATTACAGTCCATCCTTTCGATGCAATTTCCGTGTTCCACTCTATGCATCGAGAGATAGATTCATTCCAATATTTTGGGAGATAGTTTCTGCTTCCAAGCCGCTATCGATCCTGCTCGGCAATCCAAGCCCGTCTGCCCTCCAGCACTCCTCCCAGCAGAATAGCCGCCACCGGCGCAATGAACAGCCCAAAGACCCCGAACAGTCGAAATCCCACCCAAACTGCCGCCAGTGCCGCCAGCGGATGGAGTCCCAGCTGCGCTCCCACAATCCGCGGTTCCAAAAATTGGCGCACCAGTGTTACCGCCAGCCAAATGACAGCCAGCAGGATGCCCCGCTTCCAATCCCCCGTCAAAAAGGCAGACAGGCTCCACGGCAGCAGGACGGTTCCCACGCCGATGGCGGGCAGTGCATCCAACAGCGCAATGAGCAGTGCCAGCGTGATGGCGTAGCGCACCCGCAAGAGGAGAAAAGATAGGAGCAGTTCGCCGAAGGTGATGGCCAGCAAAATCAGATAAGCTCGCAGATAGGACAGCGTAGTGGCAAAGAGCTTTTGCCGCAGTCCCCCTAACTTTTGCACCGCTCTTCGGGGAAGGAGCGAAGACAGATAGCTACCAACCTTCTCAAAGTCGACGGTGAGATAATACGCCGCCATCAGAAAGATCACCGTGACGAACAACGCACCGGGCAGGCTCATCAGAAAACTCCCTACGAAGGCGGTGAGCTTTCCCGACAGCGTTCCGATCCCCTCCCGCATGAGCTTTCCAAACAGCTCGCTCCGATCCTCCTCGGAGATGGCGTGCAGGAAGGGGAGCTTGCGCTGGAGCGTGGCGGTAAGGGTTTGTGCTTTTTCGGACAGATTCTCTACCGCATCCACGGCGCTGTCGGTGAGCTCGGGAATCTCGGTGATCAGCCGTCCGCACAGCCAGATGAGCAGTCCGCCTCCCGCCAGCAAGGTCAGCGACAATAGCAGTATGGCGGCGGTTTTATGAGATAGCCCCGTTTGCAGCGACAGTTTGCCGATGGCGGGCTGCAACAGCAAAGCCAACAGCCACGCCAAGGCGAATGGGAACAGCAGTTTTGCCAGCAGAAATGACAGCGCAAGGAGCAATATCCCCGCCACACAATAGAAAAACAGCCGCAGATGACGGCGATAGCTCAGATCCCGATCTTCCATTGCAATCTTCCCTTCCTCTTTGATATAGTTTTATATAGATTCTTTGGATTAGTGTACGTTTATAGGGGGATTTCTATGCAAAATCTGTCAGTTTTATTGACAAACAAGAAAAGATGGGATATAATAAGATTAGAATGATACTCTGCTATATTAGCAGACTCCCCTTCGAAACACAATGATCTATAAAGGAGAATAACTGTATGAATTTTGATGCTTTGAAAGTAAAAAATGACTGTGTGAACTGGATCCGTGAGTTTTTTGAGAAAAACGGCAAGGGTTGTAATGCGGTGCTGGGCATTTCCGGCGGCAAGGACAGCTCTATCGTAGCCGCACTTTGCGTAGAAGCGCTGGGAAAGGATCGAGTTATCGGCGTTCTGATGCCCTGCGGCGTTCAGCACGATATTGATTGCGCATACAGAGTGGTCAATCACCTGGGCATCAAGCACTACGTTGTCAATATTCAAGCGGCAGTGGAAGGTGTGAAGTCTGCCATCCCCGAAGAGCTGACCCTTTCCGAGATGTCTATTGTCAATCTGCCTCCCCGTATCCGTATGTCTACCCTGTACGCCGTATCCCAGAGCTGCAACGGCCGTGTTGCCAACACCTGCAACCTCTCCGAGGACTGGGTTGGCTATTCCACCCGCTACGGCGACTCTGTGGGCGATTTCAGCCCTCTCTCCCGCCTTACCGTTGCGGAAGTAAAGCAGATCGGCTATCTGCTGGATCTCCCCCGTGATCTGGTGGACAAGATTCCCATTGACGGTCTGTGCGGCAAAACCGACGAGGACAATCTGGGCTTCACCTACGCCGAGCTGGACCGCTACATCCGCACCGGCGAAATCGAAGATCTTGCCAAGAAGGAGATCATCGACCGCAAGCATCGGATGAATCTCTTCAAGCTGGAATTGATGCCCTGCTTCGAGCCCGATTTGGGTTGAGACGGTTGCCTACGGCTATAGAAATATGAAAGAACTGTCCGATCAAATCAAAGCGATACCAAATCTCCCCGAGGACTTCTTTCTCAACGATGAATACCGTTATCTCAATGAGATTACTCTGCGTATAGATGATTCTGCGAAGTTTCAAGTTCACGTCAAAACTTGGAATGAACCGATTCGCTTGGAAAGCGACGGATACGTATTCTTCTGCAAGGTTGGCAAGAAGATTCTCTGCGAGGAGGAGCCGATTCTTTATCGGGTGCGGGACTGGATTGCATATCTGAAATTCATTCTGACCGCTCCGCCGGTTTCCGAAGAAAAATGGGGACGGATCGGCGAATGTGATTACGAGGCTGTTTTAGCCGACGATACAACCGACAAGCGATTCGGTTATTGCCTGTTGGGATACGGACATCGAACCGTGTATCTGTACCCCAAGGATTCTGATCGGTTTTGCATCGAGATCACCGAAGGAACTGCCTTTGCCGATCCTCCCATTCCCATCCGCGTTTTGTACTATACAGAGGTCGATCGCACCAAGCTGATCGAATGGATCGAGATTCTGACCCCCTATGCACCGCACGAGTAAGCGGCCGAACCCACCCTCCACGATTGAGGGTGGGTTTACTGTTGAGTGGTGGAATTAACAGAAAATTCACTTGACTTTTCTGTTTTTCGGGCTTATAATAAATCTGTACGCACTTACGAGGGGAGGATATACTGTGAACAATTTACAGATCGCCGTCATTGGCGGTGGTGCCGCCGGAATGATGGCTGCAGGCAAAGCCGCATATTTGGGCGCTGCAGTGACCCTCTTCGAAAAGAACGATCGGTTTGGCAAAAAGCTCTATATCACCGGCAAGGGGCGCTGTAACGTGACCAACGCCTGCGTTGTGAACGAGTTTCTCGCCAACGTTCCCACCAATCCCCGTTTTCTCTATAGTGCCGCCAACAACTTTACCCCTTCCGACACGATGGCTTTCTTCGAAGAGCTGGGTGTCCCCTTGAAGGTGGAGCGCGGCAATCGGGTATTCCCCGTTTCCGATCACAGCAGCGACATTGTGAATGCGCTGGTGCGGTATATGAAGGATAACGGCGTGGTCACAAAAAATGAGAAGGTCACCGCCATCCGTCATTTGACCGACGGCTATATGGTGGAAACCTCCCGTGGCGCCTATCCCTTTGACCGTGTGATCGTTGCCACCGGCGGACTTTCCTATCCCACCACCGGCTCGGACGGCGACGGCTATCGCTTCGCTAAAGAGCTGGGCATCGACGTGACTCCCATCCGCCCTTCTTTGGTTCCGCTGGAGACAAGCGAGGCTTGGTGTCCCTTACTCCAAGGGCTGGCGCTGAAAAACGTCGCCCTCACCGCCATCGACACCCATTCGAACAAGGTGATTTATCGGGATTTCGGCGAGATGCTCTTCACCCACTTCGGGCTGTCCGGTCCCGTAGTGCTGTCTCTCTCGGCTCACCTGCCCGATCCCACCCCCGGCCGCTATAAATTGGAGATTGATCTCAAACCTGCGCTGGACGATGCCACGCTGGATAAGCGATTGCTCTCGGATTTTGCCAAATACGCCAATCGGGATTTCGCCAATGCGCTGTCCGATCTGCTTCCTTCCAAGATGATCAGCGTATTCGTGGGTCTGTGCGGAATCGCTCCCCATCAGAAGGTGCACTCCATCACCAAAGCACAGAGAGAGCAGATCCTGCACCTGCTCAAGCACCTGAGTGTCACCGTCAAGCGGATGCGCCCCATCGCTGAGGCGATCATCACCTCCGGCGGCATTTCCGTCAAGGAGCTTGCCCCCCGAACGATGGAGTCGAAAAAGCACCCCGGCCTCTATTTCGTAGGCGAGGTCATCGACGTGGACGCCTACACCGGCGGCTTCAATCTGCAAATCGCCTTCTCCACCGCTATGGCAGCAGCAAGCGCCGCAGTGGAATAAATAAATGTATTCGAGACTCCGTCTCGAGCTCTGCCAAAGAAACTTTTTGAAAAAAGTTTCTTTGGAATCTTCAAAAACTTTCAACAATGCAAGGCAAGTACTTGCCTTGCATTGTTGAAAGTTTTTGAAGATTCCAAAGAAACTTTTTTCAAAAAGTTTCTTTGGCAGAG
>JAFTMF010000167.1 GCA_017452565.1 Clostridia bacterium | reverse complement strand
TGGGCGATTTTATTGACACCCCCGTTAAGCGCTATTCCTCCGGTATGTACGTGAAGCTGGCCTTCTCGGTTGCCGCCCATCTGGATGCCGAGATTATGATTATGGACGAGGTGCTGGCGGTAGGCGATATGGCCTTCCAGAAGAAGTGCCTGAACCGAATGAGAGATGCCGCTACCCGTGAGGGCAGAACCGTTCTATACGTTTCTCACAATATGAACACCATCCGTCAGCTCTGCGACCGCTGCGTGGTGATGGACAAGGGCAAGATCATCTTCGAGGGCGACGTAGAGAAGGGAATCGAGTGCTACATCGGCAGCCGTATGGTGAACGAGACCAGCGTAGATCTTTCCGAGCTCAAGCGGGAGAAGAAATTCGCTTCCCATCCTGCAACGATGCAGAAGATCTGGACCGATAGTCTGGACGATATCAACCTGTCGGTAGGCAGTAAGCTGCGGGTCAAGCTGGCCATCACCGGTGACCGCACCTTCGAAAACACCCACATCCGCACCATCATCAAGGCATACGATGCCACTCCCGTAACCACCTGCGCTACCGATCAGGGCTTTACCCTGACTACCGACCGTCGGGAGATTGCGCTGGAGATTGATACCACCGGTCTGACTCCGGGCAGATACTCGATCAGCCCCGAGGTGTATCAAGTAGACCCGATGGGCAACCAGATCAGTCTGGACGTACTGAGAGACGTATTCTTCTTTGAAATCGTGGATACTCCCGGCTTCAACAACAATATGAAATGGCACGCCAGATATTGGGGCAACCATTACGGCGATCCGATTCAGTATCAAATTATATGCTAAACGCAAAAGGGAACAGACGATGGTCTGTTCCCTTGCTTTTGCCGTCAGTTTGCACAATTAGAGCCGTCGAGTTTTGCGGAAAGTGCCGAAACTGTTTCGGATTTCTCTCAAAGTCTTGCAATTTATATGGAAGAATGGTATAATATCCCTACTAATATTCTTGAAGGGCAGAGTGCCTTTCCCATTTTTTTACATAAGGAGAAACGTATGAAACGCACCAAACTGATCCGTCTTCTGGCGGCTGCGCTGGCAGGTCTGTTCTGCCTCACCGCTTGCAGCACCGGAGATCCCGTTGACACTACCACTACTGCGGCTACTACTACCACTACCGTAGCAACTACCACCGCAGAACCCGAACCCGAGCCCGAACCCGATAACGGTTGGGTATCCGCACTCTTTGGCGGCGGCCCCTTCAATAACGGCAAGCGTACCGTTCAGAAGTTCAAGAACGCAGGCTTCGATACCATTATGCTGTGGTCCGTACACGTTCACGAGGACGGCACTCTGTATCTGAATGACCTGAAGGTTGCCGAAGACGGCAAGTTCGTTGGTTCCAAGACTATGAAGGAAGGCTGGGATTCTCTGAAGAAGGAACCCACCACCGTTAAGCGTATCGAGCTGTCGGTTGGCGCATGGGGTACTCCCGACTTCGAAAATATTGCCGCTTTGATGCAGAGAGACGGCACCGGCGAAGATACCATTCTGTTCAAGAACTTCAAGGCTCTTATTGAGGCAACCGGCGCAGATGCGATTGACTATGACGATGAGTCTTCTTATGATGTTAGCGTTGCCGTTGAGTTCGGCAGAATGATGGAAAAATTGGGAATGAAGATTACTCTTTGTCCTTATGCTGCTATGTCTTATTGGAAGGGCGTATACGATGAACTGGGCCCCGAGCTGGTTGACCGTATCTACCTCCAGTGCTACGACGGCGGCGCAGGCAACAACGTTGCAGACTGGTACAACGCATTCGGCGGCGTGAAGATCATCCCCGGTTACTGGTGTCTCCACTACGGCGGATCTGCCGGCGATACTGCAGCTCAGGTAAAGAACAAGCTGAATGCAGCGAAGCGCTATTCCACCGGCGGCTTTATGTGGCTGTACGACGATATGCAGTCTCTGGCTTCTCCCAACTCCACTCAGGATTACGCAGAGGCAATCGAATCTGTTGGCGAATAAATACTCAAAGAATCCTCCATTTTGGGGGATTCTTTTTTGCTTGCAAAAATTGCCGTCCTATTTGCATATCTTGCCGAAATAATGGCTCACTATTTACTTTTTTCTGTGGATTTGATATAATAACTCTATCATATATAATGAAGGAGTATGCTATGCGCAAACTAAGTTGGAAGAGTTCTGTTGCGCTTTTGCTCAGCGCCTCGATGCTTGTTCCGTCGGCGGCACTGCTGGCAAGCTGCAACAAGAACCAAAATCAGCAAACCACCACTCAAGGAGATAACACAATGAATCCAACTCCCGATAAGATCTCAGCCGATTTGAAGGTAGAGACGATGAAAGTCAATGAAACCGATACTCCCATCGGTATTGATACCACTCCCGTGTTCTCGTGGATTCCTTCCACCGAGGCATACGATCAGTTCCAAACCGCTTACCGCGTAATCGTTTCCTCTACCGCCGATAAGGCAGAGAAGGGCGAGGGCGACCTGTGGGATAGCGGCAAGGTGGAATCCGCCTTCTGCTACAGCGTTCCCTATAAGGGTGCAGATCTAAGCTCTCACACCACCTACTTCTGGAAGGTGCAGGTTTGGGATGCCGACAAAGCAGTGGGCACTTCTCCCGTATCCAAGTTCACCACCGGCATTCTCAGCAAAGCAGAATGGACCGGCGAGTGGATCGGCAAAAAGCCCGACAGCTACTCTATCAATTTCAGCGGTGCGAAATGGATCTGGCTCTCTCCCAGCAACGTGGGCAATAGCGCTCCCGCAGGTCTTGCCGCAGGCAGCCAGTATTTCCGCACCAAGTTTAGCGTAGATACCTCCAAAACCGTGAAGCAGGCACTGCTGGCGTATACTGCTGACGATGCCTCTAAAGTCTCCCTCAACGGCGTGGAATGGTCCGAGTCCACCGCTTGGTCCTCCGGCGTGATCTGCGATCTCACCGGCTCTCTGCAGGCGGATAATACCCTTGCCATCGTGGCTACCAACGCTACCAACGGTTATGCAGGTCTGATTGCCAAGATCGTTATTGAATACACCGATGGCACTAAGACCACCCTTGTTTCCGATGAAAAGAACTGGAAAGTAAGCTCCACCGCAGCAGCAGGCTGGACGACACCCGAGTTTGACGATAGCGCGTGGAAAGCACCCACCCAGTATTGCAACTTCGGTGGCGGTCCTTGGGGCTCCGGCGTGGCACTGTCTGCCGCAGGCGACCGTGCAGCAACCCTCCTGCGCAACAATATCACCCTGAAGGGCGACGTTGCCGAGGCTTATCTGTCTATCGCAGGTCTGGGCTTCTTCGAGCTGATGATCAACGGCAAGACTCCCGACGATACCGTGATGAACTGCTGTAACAC
>JAFTMF010000166.1 GCA_017452565.1 Clostridia bacterium | reverse complement strand
GATCATCGAGATCCGTAACCTCATCAAGACGCTGGGTAAGAACCACACCGTTATTCTGTCCACCCACATCCTCCCCGAGGTACAGGCAGTTTGTGACCGAATCATCATCATCAACAAGGGCAAGCTGGTTGCCAACGAAAAGACCGAGGACATCGGCAAGGTATTCGAGGGCACTCACCGTCTGAATCTGAAGGTTTGCGGTCCTACCTCCTCGGTGCTCTCCACTATCCGCGGTGTGGCAGGCGTAGCCTATGCAGAGGTACTGGGCAGCCACGATGCTGATTCCACCTCCTATCTGGTAGAATCCACTCCCGGCGTGGATATCCGTAAGCTGCTCTTCAATACGCTGGCAGCCAAGGGCTGGCCCATCATCGGCATCGAGTCTATGGGCGCATCTCTGGAGGACATCTTCATTTCCGTTGTGGAAGAACCCGATACCACTCGCAAAAAACGCCGTCGCAACCGTGACGCTGATAAGAAGGAGGCATAACCGATGCTTGCCATTTATAAAAGAGAACTTCGTTCCTATTTCGTTTCTCCCATCGGATACATTTTCGTTGCGATCTTCCTGATCGCCAGCGGTCTGCTGTTCTCCTACTGCACCCTTCACGCAGGAGCAAACAGCTCTACCGCTACCTATTTCTCTCTGCTGATGTACGTGTTCATCATCGTGCTTCCTCTGCTCACTATGAAGCTCTTCGCCGATGAAAAGAAGATGCGTACCGAAGCCCTGCTCCTTACCTCTCCCGTCAGTCTGATGGGTATGGTTGCCGCAAAGTTCCTGGCAGCTTACACCGTATTCGCTACCACCTTCCTCATCTCCTGTCTGGACTTTTTGGTGCTCTATCAGTACGGTACTCCCAACTCCGCCATCCTCTTCGGTTCCTCTCTGGCAATCCTGCTGGCAGGCGCCGCTTGCATCGCCATCGGCGTGTTCATCTCTTCTCTGACCGAGAACCAGCTCATCGCCGCTCTGGGCACTATGGCGATCATCGTATTCTTCGTCCTCACCTCTCTGCTCAACGGCTACATTGACAGCGCATTTATCCGCTCCATCATCAACTGGGTTTCCATTATGGAGCGCTTCACCAACTTCACCTCCGGTATTTTCGATTTCAACGCAATCGTATATTACCTCTCTCTGTCCTTCGTGTTCCTCTTCCTCACCGTTCGTGTGTACGACAAGCGTCGTTGGAACTAATCTCCCATCTATCACTGAGTCTATCGAATCTAAAAGGAATAAACTAAACTATGGAACAGAACAAGAACAGCAAGATCAAGCGCAATCTCCTCCATACGGTGATCACTTGGGCGATCATCGTGGCGGTGCTTGCAGCGAATATCGGCTTCAGCATTCTGTCGGATCGCTATCTGCTTCGTCTGGATATGTCCAATGCGAAGTATCACGAGATCTCTCCCGAGTCCGAGGCGCTACTGAAAGAGCTGAATCCCGAAGAGAACAATATAACCATCTACTTCTTGGCGGACGTGGACGAGCTTCGTTCGGTTGCCAAGGGTTACTCTGCCACCTATTATAAGAATCAGGGCGTAGAGGCCCCCACCAACAATCTGTGGGGTATGAAGTACGTTTACGATATCGCACAGGAGTTTGCACGCAAGTATGACTTCGTGCAGATCAAGCATCTGAGCCTTACCAAGAATGCCGCTGAGCTGGAAGCCTTCCGCTCCACCATCGGCACCAACCTGACCAAGCAGGACGTCATCGTAGACAACTACACCAGCGATAAGGACGCAAATGGCAAAGAAGTGCTGGACGGAGACGGCAATCCCGTTATGCACCACAACTTCCGCATCATCAAGAGAGACGCCTTCTTCTCCTTCGATTCCGAGAGCTATTTCACCTACGCTTTCAGAGGCGATCTGCAGTTTACCTCCACCATCCTTTCTTTGGCAGGTGCAAACCCTACCGTTTACTTTGTTTCCGGTCACGGTGAGCCCATCGGCGACTATAAGGCAGGCGATTTCTCCTCCGCAGGCGACTACGGAGAGGCGCAGGCTCTGCGGGATCTCTTCTTTGACGCAGGCTTTGTCACCAAGAAGATCGACCTTACCAAGGAATATGAGACGCTCTTTGCCGACGAAAGCGCACGGATCATCGTGCTCTACGGTCCTACCGCCGACTATACCGGTGATGCGGCCTACAAAGAGGGCGGCGTCAGCGAAATCGACGTGCTCCGTCGATTCCTGGTGGAAGCCGACCACCATATGATGGTATTCCTCGGCGAAACCGAGAAGCCTCTGGACAATCTGGAAGAATATCTCTACGACTACTGGGGCGTTTCCTTCGACAGCGCTCTGATCAAGGACAGCGGCAAGAACAGCCTCACCGATGACGGTCTGCGCTTCTTCGGCAGCTACGAGACCGACCAGTACAGCGTAGGCGTGAACCTGACCAATCAGCTCGCTCAGTTGGACTCCCTCCCCAGAGCAGCCTTTGACCGCACCCGTCCCATTACCCTGGACGAGCGCTTCACCCAGTCGGTAGGCTATAGCGAAATGTTCGCTTCTCTGTCCGCAGGTGCAGTGTTCCTTGCTCCCGAGGACACCGGCTTGGTGGACTATAAGGGCAACTCTGCAGGCGATGCCGATCAGACCGGCCGCGTGCTGGCGGCACTGACCTACGAGGGCACCCGCAACGATAACAACGAGGAGCTGTCTACCTACGTATTCGCTTGCGGCGGCACCGGCTTTGCCTCTAACGAGCTGCTGGACGGCTCGTCCTACTCCAACAGAGACGTGCTGTATTACACTATGCGTCTGATGAGCCGCGATACCGTTCCCTTTGAAATCGACTTCAAGGTAATGGACAGCGAAGGTCTGGACGATATCGACGAAGAGCAGGCAACTGCATGGACCATCGTTCTGTGCAGCTTGGTTCCGCTGGCGGCACTGGTAATGGGTACCGTGGTATTCATCCGCCGCAGACATAGCTAAGGATGAAGGAGGATAGAACGAATGAAACTAACCGAACGTAAATCCTTCCGCTATGGCGGTGCTTCCGTGGGTCTGACCGTTGCAGTCGTTGCGGTGGTGGTGGCGCTGAACGCCATCGTATCCGGCATCTTTAACGTATGGGGCAAGAATCTGGATATGACCGCCGACAATCTGTTTGTCCTGTCCGAGGACAGCAAAACTATTCTCGGCAGCCGTGAGGACGGTTACAACGACGTAACCATCTACTTTATGGCAAAAGAGGACGATCTGGATATGACGGCATCCTCCGCCAATTTCTACGGCGACAGCACCCTTTGGGGTATGAAGTATATTTACGAGCTGGCAACCGCTATGGCGGAAAACCACTCCTATATCAAGGTGGATTTCATTGATCCCACCGCAGAGCCCGGCAGAATCAAGGCTATCGTGGGACAGGAATATTACGATTCCCACAGCTTCAGCTCCGGCTCCATCATCATCGACAACTACGCTCCCGAGCGGGACGCTAAGGGCGATGTTCTGATGGGCGGCGACGGCAAGCCTCTGTCCTTGTGGCACAACTTCCGCGTATACTCCCGTGACGCCTTCTACGGCTTCAATTTGGGCGATTACAGCGTGATCTCCTTCAAGGGCGAGTACCGTCTCACCTCTGCCATTCTGGCGGTGACCAATCCCGTAGCACCCGTTGCCTACTTCATCACCGGCCACGGCGAGCCCGTAGGCGAATACGTGATGGGCGAGGAGTCCACCGAATACGGTGACGCCAACTATCTGTGGAATCTCCTGCGCGACAGCGGCTACAATATCCGCAAGATCGACCTCCAGTACGAGGACTTTGACACCGACGGCAATGCACTGGCCATCGTCTTCGGTCCCCGTACCGACTATACCTCCTCCGCAAACTCTCAGGATGCCGGTGAAATCGGCAAGCTGCAGAAGTTCGTGGAAACTCCCGGTCACTCCCTGATGGTTCTCCTGAACCCCGATACCCGTGCGCTCCCCGCTCTGGAGGGATTCGTGCAGGAGATCGGCGGTGTGGACTATCTGGACGCCAAGCTCCGGGACGACGGCAACGCATCGGTTACCGTGGACGGCTACAGCCTCATCGGCCAGCGTGCCGAGGGGGAGAACCTGCTCACCGATAAGCTGGACAAGGTGGACGCCGAGCGGAAGGTGATCTTCCGGAACACCCGTCCCCTGCGTGTTACCGATTCTGCCAAGGGCAACGCCATTTATACCGTTCCCGCCTCCTCGGCTGCAGATCTTGCAGATGCGGAGGAAGTGAAGGCAGGCGACGCTCTGCTCACCTTCAGCACCATTTCCGAGGGCTCCTACCTGGTGGCTGCCGGTACCACAATGCTCCCCTACATCAGTTACACCGAGCGGTCGGATTACGCCAACCGTGAGGTGATCACCGGTGCGCTGAGCATTCTGGCCGATACGGAAAACGGCTACGCCGTAGCCGCAAAGGTCATCCCCAACGAGGGTCTTGACCTGACGACCAAACAGGCTACGGTATGGACAGTGATCCTGTCTGTGGCATTACCCTCTGTGATCGCCGTCGTTGGACTGGTGGTCAACCTAAGGAGAAGATACTCATGAACACGAATCAAACAGCCAAGAAACGCAGCGCGCTGAAAAAGAGCGTCCTGCTGATGATCATTTTGGGTGTCATCTTTGCACTGCTGTTGATAGGCTATTTTGCGGTGCTCCGTCCTCTGCTTCAAAAGGACGAAGCCCCCGAGACGGTCACCTATCCTCCCATTTGGGCCAGTGAGGTGGAGTCCATCAACGGCCGAGTGCTGATGTACCCTCACTACGAGCGTAGTCAGATCAATAAGATCACGGTTCACAATCCCGACAACGCCAAGTTTGGCGAGCAGTACGTGACCTGGGGCTTCTACAAATACACCGGCCCCGAGAAGAACGATGACGGTCTGATTCCCGGCGAGTTCTATCTGCAGAACTACGAATACGCTCCCTTCGACAGCAACGGCCTTGCCAATATGATCGTTGGTGCAGGCTACACGCTGGCAACCGCACGAGTGGAGGACCACTGCGACGATTACAGCCGCTACGGTCTGGATTTCAAGTCCCCCGAGGAAGCTCGTTCGGTGACGATGGAAACTGCCGACGGCAAGACCTTCGTTTACTACATCGGCGATCAGACTCCCTCCGGCGGCGGTTACTACGCCAGAGTGGTAGGCGAGGATAAGCTCCTTGCCACCGGCCAGACGATGGAGCGTGACTCGGTATATATCCTCACCCCCACCAACCTCAACGCCTCCATCCTGCTGAGCCCCCTGAAGCTCATCACCCCCACCCTCACCCTTCCGTTTGACAGCCAGTCCACCGAGCTGATGCAGTCCTTCCGTATCTGGAAGAACGAGCCCAAGTACATCGTGGACGTGGAAGACGAGAACGGCAAGGTAACCCAGAAGATCAAGCCCTACATCTACTTGAAGCCTCTGGAGCCTGCCAAGGATCCCTTCGCCAGCTTCGCAGGTATGGGTATCTACTACTCGCTTTCCCATCCCGGCTACTATTCCTCCCTCCAGTTCGAGGGTCTGACCTCTCTGTTCGTGGATTTTAAGGGACAGGAAGTCTTGGAGCTGGGCAAGCTGATGAAGGATGACGACGGGGAAGAGTATTACGGCTTCACTGACGAGATCCGTGAGAAGTACAAGCTGGACAATCCCTATATCACGATGTGCTATCAGTATCAGGGCATTGACAACTACGTTTACTTCAGCACTCTGCAGGAGGACTCCTACTACTACGCATACTCTCTGACCTTTAATACCATTTGCAAGGTGACCATAGAGCAGGCATACTTCCTTCTGTGGGATGAATACGCATTCCTGCAGAATCAGCTGGTGTACCTGAACATCGACAAGTGCGATTCCATCAAGCTCACCGGCAGCTACTACGATCTGGGCGTGCTGAATCCCGATCACAAGGGCGACCGTGAGGTGAACACTACCTTCCAGCTCACCGGTACCGGTCAGAATCTGGCCATCCACACCGGCGAGGGCAAGCTGATGGATACTGCGGAGTTCCGTGATTTCTATCAGGTGCTCATCAGTATCGTCAACCGCGGTATGGTATCCGAAGAAGACGGCAAGGCCGCAATGAAGGGCGATCCTATTGCTACGCTGTCGGTCACCACCCGCCGCAGCGTGGTTTACAAGAACGATGACAAGGGCAACCCCACCGGCGAGATTGAGTATGAGCTGGAAAGCGTATCCAAGGTGTTCCGCTTCTACTCGCTCACCAACGGCAGACTCTTCTGCACCATCGAGCAGATCGACCACGAGGGCAAGTCCTCGGGCGAAAGCGGCAGCTTCTACGTTCTGTCCTCCCGTCTGGAGCAGCTACTGGCTGCCACCATTGCGCTGGAAAAGGGCGAGGACGTCAACGAACATCAGAGATACTAATCTCTCAGAGATACTAATCTCTCAGAGATATTGATCTCTCAGAGATACTAATCTCTCAGAGATGTAAATCTCTCAGATACAACCCCCGAAGATACTGCCCCCGCGGGCAGTATCTTTCACCATTAAGCCGAAAGGAGGCGTGTTATGCGCCCTCATTGGAATTTTCAGAAGACTCTGCGCATTACGGCGCTTTTGCTGACCTTCGTGGTGCTGATCGTTCTGCTACCCGCTTGCTCCGCTTCTCCCACCGCTCTGAAGGTAGGAGGAGAGAAGGTTTCCTACGATTTGCTACGCTATTTCGTGATGAATTACCGTCGGGATGCAGGCTACACTTCGGAGGAATACGCCGCCGATCCTGCATTGCAGGCAGAGCTGGAAGAGCAGGTCTATACCGCACTGCGGGAGGTAATGGCCTACCGTGCGCTGGCCGATGAATACAAGCTCACCCTCACCGACGAGGAGAAGCAGAGCATCGAGGACAGCGTAGAGGCGCTGAAGAGCGAATATGCCGACGATGCCGCCTACAAGGCAGCGCTGGAAGAGGCGTGCCTCACCGAAGAAGTCTATAAAGAGCTGCAGGAGCTGCAGTATCTGGCGCAGAAGGTCTACGATTACCTCACTTCCCAATATAACAATATCATCCCCTCCGATGACCCCACCGTAGAAGCCGATCTTGCCAAGGGCAATTTCTTCTCGGCGGAGTATCTCTACATCTATTACGTGGAGTCTGACAAGGACGAGAAGGTGAAGTTCGCAGGCGATCTCCACGCCAGACTGCTGGCAGGAGAGAAGATGTCTGCGCTGGACAGCGAATTTGCCACCGAATACGGTCTGGCAATGGACTACGCTATGCTGGGTGCTTTCACCTACACCCAGCAGGCCGAGGACTTTGAAGAATTGGTGCTCTCCCTGAAAGTGGGCGAGTACAGCCAGCCCGTGGTACGGGGCGACGGCATCCTCATTGCCCACCGATTGGAGCTGTCCGACTCCTACGTGGAGGAAAACTTCGACGACGTCGTCGACGCCTACAAGGAACGGGAATTTGCCTACTATATCCGAGACTACGGCAAGGAAATGGAGATCTCCTACAAGAGCAAGTACGAAGATCTCAAGCTGTGGGAAATGGAATAAGGAAACATCCCATTGAACTTGCGAAAATCCGCAGATTGACTTGACAATCTGCGGATTTTATGTTATATTAAAACTGAAACAGATCTGTAAAAGGAAAGAACGGATCAATTTTTCTGATTTTAGAAAAATATTTTCAATCTAACCGAGTAAAATGCGCTTCTGTTTCGTTATATATGATACAATCACCAATCCACTTACCGAATGAAAGGAGCCCATGATGAAACGTACAAAGAAACTGCTCGCCCTACTTTTGACAGGCGTCCTGCTCACCGTAACGGTAGGATGCGACGTGGGGGTACCGGAGACTACCGATGATACGCCTACTGGTACTAGTACGCTGGAAAATACCTCCAACGGACCCTCCCTCACCGATCCGACCCCCGAAACCGAGGAGGTTCCGGAGCCCGAACCCGAGTATCCCCCCGATCCCAATCGCTTCTTGGAAAAGATCCCCGAGGATCTGAACTTTGCCGCAATGGGGCTGCCGGGGACTGAGTGTACGGTGCAGATTGCCTATGTGGAGGGCACCAACGGTGAATATACCCGCCGCTCTCTCCAAGTAGATTCGCTGGACGAAACGATGGTAGATAAGGCTACGCTGGAACGTAACAATCGGCTGGAATCCAAGCTGGGTTTGAACATTGCCATTTCGCAGGTATCCAATCGGATTGCCGGTATGGAAGAAGAATTGGCCGCCGATCTGGTAGCGGGAACCTGTCCCTTCGATATTTTGGCCGGCTATCAGTATTACGCTATGCGGCTGGCACGCTTCGGTGTGATGCTGGATCTTACCGATCTGTCGGAGCTGGACGCCGATTTCATCGATCTGCGGGCACCCTATTGGGGCAACGCCTATAACGAGGCGATGTCCTATAAGGGCTCCTATTACTGGATCACAGGCGATATTGCACTGCGCTACGTAGGCGGTGTCTACGGAACTTATGTAAACAATCAGCTGTATTTCCAGCATTTGGAATCGGATTACGGCTCTATCTACGATATCGTTCGCAAGGGCAACTGGACGCTGGATCTGCTCACCCAAATGGCAACCGACAGTTACGGAGACGGTGGTGCTGTTGAGGGTTCGCCCGATGCAGAGGACACCTTTGGCTTCGGCTACGAGCCCAACGATATGATGGACGGTCTGCTGATCGGTGCAGGACTCAAGCTCACCCAAAAGGATCCCGTGACCAAGGACGTAACCCTTGCGCTGAACCATAAGGATGAAGCCTTCCAATCCTTGGATGCGAAACTGAAAGGATTGTTGCATCAAAAGGGTGTCTCTTACGAGTATGCCGATATGGAAGGCGAAAGCGTCATGACGGCGTTCTCCAGAGGAACGCTGGTGTTCACCATCGGTGAGCTGTATCAGGCAGGAAAGTATCTGCCGAATATGGATGACTATGCTGTCCTGCCCATGCCCAAGGCGGATGCCAATCAGAAGTACTACCGCACCACGGTTCATGATGGTTGTACGGTTTTCGGAATTACCACGTCAACCGAGCGGGTAGCCCAATCTGCCGCCGCATTGGAGTTCCTTTGCGCATACAGCTACGAACTGGTTCGCCCGGTCTTCTACGACGAGCTGTTTGACAATAGCTACAGCAAAAATGCCGACCGCGCGGAGATGCTGTCTTTGCTCCACGAGAGTATCACCACCGATTTTGCATTGGCGTGGGGGCAGGATATGGACAATCTGATCCATCCCTTCCGCAATTACAATGACGGCGTGAAAAACACCATCGCCCGTAATCGGGATGATTGGGCGGAAATGGTGAAGGAGTTTGCCGAATCGCTGGGACGATTGTATTAAATCTAAACTGCGTCCACGGTGAGCGCTCAATGGAGCGCCATTGATACCACAAAAAAGCCTCGCGGAGATGCAATCCGCGAGGCTTTTTTAAACCATATCGGGACTTTCGTCCCGATTTTTTTATTTTCGTCTCAGCTCGAACCAAAAGGTGGATCCGTAGCCGTTGCTGCTTTTCACACCGTAGGAGCCCTCGTGGAGGGAGACGATGGATTTTACAATCGACAGTCCCAGTCCCGTGCCCACGGCGGAGCGCTTGTGCTCGGCGTCCACCTTGTAATAGCGGTCCCAGATATCGTGGAGCTTTTCCTTGGGAATGCCCGCACCCGTGTCGGTGACCTCCACCCGCACCCGATGAGGGGTGGCAATCTGTCGGATGATGACCTGCCGATCCTCGCCGGTGTAGGTGAGGGCGTTGTTGATGAGATTGTTCAGCGCCCGAACGATCATCGACCGATCGCCGATCATCTCCGCCTCGCCGTCGATCTGGAGGGTGAAGTGATAGCCGCGGCAGGTGGCAAGAGCTTCGTAGGTGAAAACGCTCTCCCGCAGCATCTCGCTGAAGGAGAAACTTTCCATCACGGGGGTGAGATTGCCGCTTTGGATCTTGGAAATCTCCAGTAGATCGTTCACCAGCGAGGTGAGTCTGGCACTCTCGTCGATGATGGTCTGCAGATTCTCGGGAGTGATCTCGCCGGGCAGATCCCGCATCACCTCGCTGTAGCCTGCAATGAGGGTAAGTGGCGTGCGCAGATCGTGGGAGACGTTGGCGATCAGCTCCCGACGGAGGTTTTCCACCTTGGCAAGTTCCGCTGAGGTGTAGTTCAGGGTGGCGGCAAGCTCGGCAGCCTCGCGGTATCTGCGTTTTTCGGGGAAATGGTAGCTGTAATCCCCCTCGGCCAGCCGTTTCGCACCGCGGTTGATCTCCTCAATGGGGCGTACCACCGATCGGGAGATGATGGCGGCCAGCAGGATGGAAAGTCCCAGCAAAACCACAGAGACGGTCAGCAGAATATAGAAGAGCGTCTCCCGTGCGGCGCTGAGAGGGGTGATGGTGGCGTGAATCAGCAGAGCGGCGGTGGAGCCGTCGGCCGCGGGGAAGGTTTTCACATAAATGACACTCTGAATCTCCTCTTCCTGGAAGAGAGGATTGGCCTCCTCCCGAGGGCGGTCGGGCTGGGCATCCGATTCGGGGGCGGGATGCCGATTGGGGGCATCGGGGCTGTTGGGCGCGTCGGGAGCATCGGGGGAATCGGGAGAATTTGGGGAATCGGGATGGCGATTGCCCTCGCTGACGTAGCGCACCGATTGGAGATAGCTGCCGCCGGCCGCTTCTGCCTGTTCGATCAACTCCTTGCATTCGGGGAGGGTGAGATTAAAGAGCACGCTGTTTTGCAGCCACATCCCGGGACGGTTGCCCTCGGTGAGCTTTTGCATACTGCCGGTGTCGGGATAAACCAGCATCGCAGAGAAATCGTAGCGCTCGCTGATCTCCTCGGATGCATCGAAGAGATCGTCTTCCCCCACCTTCTGCAGAATTGCCTCTGCCCCCCGCTCCAAATGCCCCATCTTGATGGCGCGGTAGATCTGATCCAGAAAGACGATCTGGAAGAGCCACAACAGCCCGATGGCAAGGGTAGTGAAGAGCAGAAAGGTGAGGTAAATCTTCCCCCGCACCGAAAACCCACGGAAGCGGGAACGCCTTTTGGGTGTTCCTTCGCCGTTATCCCTCACGCCGTCGGCGGCAAAAGCGGTGACCTCCTCGGGGAGGGAGGGGGAGCTTGGTTTAGTTGCCTTCAAAACGATAACCCACTCCTCTCAGGGTGACGATCAAGCGGCTGTAGGGACCCAGAGAGTGGCGCAGGAGCTTGATATGGGTATCCAGCGTGCGGTCGTCGCCGTAGAAATCGTAGCCCCAGACCTCGCAGATCAGCTTCTCGCGGGAGAGGGCAATGTTGCGGTTCTTGAGCATATAGAAGAAAAGGTCGTACTCCTTGGGGGACATGTCGACCCGCTGGCCGTCGATGTAGACCAGCCGCGCGGT
>JAFTMF010000165.1 GCA_017452565.1 Clostridia bacterium | reverse complement strand
CCTGCGACGAGGTTTACGACGCCATGCTGGCACTCTTCGACTCCTCTCAGCAGGTGTCCGACAAGCTCACCGAAGAGGCGCTGACCTATCTGGCAGGCGTGGTTGACACCGATTGCGGCGGCGACAAGGCGATTTTGGTACTCTCACTCGAGCCCGGCAAGTCTACCGTGACGGCAAAGGCCAACGTAGACTTCGCAAGAGACGAAAAGGCGCAGGCAATCGCCATCTACGATAGCGAGGGCAATTTGGTTCCCGCCAAGATCAACCGCATCGACAATCAGTTCACCTATACGCTCCCCAAGGACAGATTCCGTCAGCCTCGCTACGTGGATCGCTTCGAGGTAGAGTTCCCCGTGACTACCGAAGCAATGGGTTGGCAGGTTTATAAGGTTGTGAAGGTGGACACCGCTCCCGTTCTCGATTGCCCCATCACTATCCGTGCAAACGGTATGGCCAACGAGGTGCTTTCGGTTACCTTCCGTCCCGACGGCGCATTCAACCTCACCGATCTGCGCACCGGCAGAACCTTCTTCGGTCAGAACCGTCTGGAGGATCAGCCTGATAAGGGTGAGAGCTATAACTTCAAGGCAGGCGGCGAGCCCGTCCTCTGCGAGTCTGCCGAGACTACCCTCTACGAGACTACTCCTTACAGCGCAACCTTCCGCACCGTGGCAATGCTCCCCGGCGATGCACAGGTAACCTCTTACGTGACCCTCACCAAGGGCGTAAACCGTGTAGACGTAAAGTCCGTGATTCACAACAACGGCGAGGATCACCGCATCCGTGCGCTGTTTGATACCGATATTTCCACCGACGTGGCGCTGTCCGAGGGTCAGTTCGACCTCACCGCCCGTCCCATCGAGCCTTCCTTCACTTGGACCAATCCCTCCAACCTGCAGAAGACTCAGGCATTCGTGGCATTGGAGCCTAAACACGGCGCATCTCTTGCCATCGCCAACCGCGGCATCTGCGAGTACGAAGTGCTGCGCAACGATCACAACACCATCGCCATCACCCTCCTGCGCTGCGTAGCCGAGATGGGTGACTGGGGCATTTTCCCCACTCCCAAGGCACAGTGCAAGGGCGAGTATACGCTGGAATACGCCGTTGTCCCCTACTGCACCGATTGCAGAGGCACCGCTTACCGCACCGCCTACGATTTTGCAGCACCCGCTGTGCTTGCCATCGGCACCGAGTGCCACAAGGGTGCCGTTCCCGCATCCAAGGAGTACGTGAAGTTCGACAATCCCTATCTGCACGTCACCGCCTGCAAGCAGGCTGAGGATCGCAACACCACCATCCTCCGCTTCTTCAACCTCACCGATAAGCCCCAAACCCTCAGCGCCACCCTCTGCGGCTGCGTGAAGGAAGCCTGGCGCACCAATCTGAACGAGGAGCGCGAGGAAGCCCTTGCTATCGAAAACGGCGTGCTGACCATGACTGTTCCCGCCAAGAAGATCGTGACGATCGAATTGGTATGATATTGCAGGGCTCTGCCCCGCACCCCGGCAGGAACCCTTTTGAAAAAGGGTTCCTGCACCTCCCCAAACTTACTAAAAGCGGCGCAAATACTTGCGCCGCTCAAAAACTTAATAATAAGGAGATATACATATGAATTTTCTGCTTTCCAAAGATCAAATCAAGCACCTCTACACTCCCAAAGGGAATGCAGGATGTCTTGCCTCCAATCGTATCACAATTGATGGTATGAAGGTGGGATATATGTACCGCGAGGAAGGCGATTCGGCTTTCCCGGATAGCGGCTGGAGATTCTTTGCCGGTGATGAAGACGAGGAATATACCGACAATCCCGACAACTTCCATATCTTCGACTTGAATACGATCTGTAATTATGACAGCGACATTATAAAATATCTCGACGCACCGTTGGGCTCCGCATTCATTCGCGAAGATGACGGATTCGTATTGGATGAATATGATGAATAAAGTATAGTATTCATCTGCGCAAGGTTAAAATTCCTATTTTGTATTCTTGACTATTTATTCTGCTCCTCATCTCTTTTCCGCAGACGCAAAGCCAAGGAGATGGGTGGAGTCTGAGGCGGGAAGAAACTTCGGCGTTTGAGATGGTTCTTCCCGCCTCAGAAACGAACGATTTGCACTGGGAAACTCTCTGTTGCCTGTTCAAACAATCCTTTTTATAAAACTTTCCCCAAACCGATTGACAAAGCCGCCTTTCTGTGGTACAATAGACAAGTCCACACGCCGGTGTGGCGGAATTGGCAGACGCCCGGGACTTAAAATCCCGTGGGAGTTTTCCCGTACCGGTTCGAGCCCGGTCACCGGCACCACAGTAAAAAACCACTTGCATAGCAAGTGGTTTTTTTAATGAAGTGCGCCTGCGGCGCATGAAGCATCGGCCTTGCCGATATGAAGTGGCCTTCGGCCATGAAGGATGGGAAGGCTGATGTCGGCGCACTTCGCTTCATGTTTGCGAAGCAAACACTTCATGGCGACGAAGTCGCCGCTTCATGTCGGCAAGGCCGACGCTTCATTTTTTCGCCCTTCCGGAGGCATCCTTTTGAATCTTTGCGAAATTGTATTTGACTCGGCCGCTGAATCCTTGCTCTAACCAAGGACAGTTTTTCGATTTGCTTTTCAGCAGCGCAGCGGTGAAGGTGTACTTCCGCTGGAGATCCAGCAGAATCAGCTTTGCAGGAGCACCGACCTCTACCCGTTCGGGGAGCCCTAAAATCTTGGCGGGAGCGGTGGTGAACAGCTCTACGATCCGATACAGATCCAGCATCGGCGTGCCGTCCTCCCGGGGGGCGTGCAGTTCCCGCAGGGCAAGACCAAAGGCGGTCTGCAAGCCCAGTATGCCGGGAGTGGCATCGGCAATGGAGCGGGTTTTATCTTTTTCCGCCACGGGGGTGTGGTCGCTGACGATGCAGTCGATGGTGCCGTCGGCAAGACCGCCGATAATCGCACGTTTGTCGGACACCTTGCGCAAAGGGGGATCTACCTTCACAGCCCCGCCGTGGAAGAACAGCTCCCGATCATCGTAGGTGAAGTATTGGGGCGCTGTGTCGCAGGTGATTTTTAATCCCTTGGCCTTGGCGGCGCGGATTTGCTCTACCGCAGGTGCGGTGGAGACCAGCGTGACGTGTAGGCGGCAGCCGGTAGCCTCGGCCATTGCAATGGCCGAGGCAAGGGGCGCAGTTTCGGCGGCAACGGCGGCGTTCTTGGAAATGGGATTTCCACCGGGACAAAGGGCGGGCAGATTGCACCGTAGGATCAGCAGACCGCCCAGCGATGCGATCCGCTCCATTCCCCGATACAGCAGAGCAGGGGGGGTGTAGCCCTCTTCGTAGAATGCCTTCACTCCCGATTGAAACAGTCCCTCTAAATCGGCAAGGTCTTGTCCGCGGTTTTGTTGGGTGAGGTAAAAAGCGGAATGAAAAGTAAGCAAACCGCTTTGGCGATAATTGGAGTGCAGATAGGCCAGCGTCTCCCCATCGCTCCAAGGGGAGGGGGCATACGGGATAACCAGCGCATCGCCGTAACCGCCTGCTATGGCGGATTCTCCGGCGGTGCGGATGTCTTCCAACGGGAGATTGCCGGGATCGCAGGTGTGGGTGTGAAGATCCACGAAGCTGCGGCAGGCAAGCAGTCCTGCCCCTTGAATGGTGAGGATCGGATCGACGGGAGAAGTGATCCCCTTTCCAATCGCCTCCACGGTGGGGATGGGATCGCTCGCTTCCTTTTTCAGCAGGATGTTGCAAAGCTCGTCGGTTTGATCGGAGGGGCTTAGCAAGCGGACGTTGCGGATGAGCGTGTAGCGAGGGGGCGCAATCGTACCGGTGCGCGCACTACTTAGCTTGGCAGACACAGGCAGTACCCCCTTCCTCTGACCGAACGGATGAGCCGCAGACCGGAGGGCTCGTCCAGCTTTTTACGAAGATATCGGATGTAAACGGCGGTGGTGTTGCCGCCTTTTTCTTGCCACAGCGCATCCATTTGCTCAGTGGGCACGCACTCGCCGGGAGTCTCCATCAACAGAGCCAACAGCGCGCGCTCACAGGGGCTGAGGGGGATCCGCTTGCCTCCCATCAATACGCCCTCGGGCAGGAGTTTCAGAAACGGCGCAGACGAGCTGCGAGGTGCTCGCTCTGCAGCAAGGGAGGGCGATGCAAATCGCTCTCTTGCCAGCTCCACCATCTCCCGAAAGAGAAAGGGGCGCAGGAGATCGGCCTCGGGATGCAAGTCGGGGGAGCGGGAGATGGTCACCGCAGGTACGGGAATGGAAGCGGTGGCAGGGAGTGCATCCAAGTCCACGATCCAGCCCGAAGCCTCGGGCAGAGGAGTGGGAAGATCGGATAAAATGGTCGCTTCGGCGCACACTCCCCCTTCCCGCAGGGCGATTTGAATGGCCTTTGCCAAAACGGTATCACGGCTGATAATCCACACGGTCTGAACACGCTCCTCTCTGCATAAACTGTACAAGTATACCTCTATTGTACCGCATTCAGACGGGAAAATCAAGGGATCAAGGAAGATTTTCCGATATTTTGTATCCTCGTTCACCCCAATTTAGCCGAAGGTTTTGGGATCCTCGGGCGGGCGTACTACGGCGGCAACGGCAGGTGCTTCTGCTTCGGGATAAACGGGAGCAGTGCCGGTAGCGAGGGGCAATCCGAAGGACACGGAGATGGCGTCGTTCACCTGCTGCATCAGCTTTTCGTCCAGATGGCCCATCTTTTCTCGCAGCCGCCGCTTGTCGAGGGTGCGGATTTGCTCCAGCAGAATCACCGAGTCACGGGCAAGCCCCAGCGAATCGCTGTCTACGGTGGCCGAGCGTGCCACGTCGATGTGGGTGGGGAGCTTGGCTTTGGACAGACGGCTGGTGATCGCCGCCGCAATGACGGTAGGGGAGTAGCGGTTGCCCACGTCGTTCTGAATAATAAGTACGGGCCGAAGTCCGCCTTGCTCGGAGCCCACCACGGGGGAGAGGTCTGCGTAATATATATCGCCGCGTTTGACGGTCATAGTTTCTCATCCTTTCAACGATCAACATTCGGATTTTTGAGGGAGACGGTTGTTCTCACGATAGTAGTTTGCCCGTAGAGGACGGGGGATTAAACATATAAAACCGAATTTACAAAAAGTTCATTTGCTTCCAGTATATTCAAGGGATGGCAGGACGGTCCATCCTTTCGAAGCGGTGAAAAAAAGGAATTCAGAAGGATTTTTTGCAAGGAATCGGCGTTTTGTGATTGACAAATGCGAAAAAATAGGCTACAATAGACAATGGAAAGATATTTGAATCGGTGAGCATCACGCTCTCCGGAAAGGTGTGTTAAAAATTATGTCTAACGACTTTACTGTCAAAAACGGCGGTATTTCGGTAGAAACCGAGCATATATTCCCCGTAATCAAAAAATGGCTTTATTCCGAAAAAGAGATTTTTCTCCGTGAGCTGGTGTCCAACGCTTGCGATGCGGTGACCAAGCTGAAGCGGCTCTCCTCCTTGGGTCAGTTTGAGGAGGACGACGAGGCTTACCGGATCACCGTCACTCTGGACAAGGATGAGAAGACCCTCACCGTTACCGATAACGGTATCGGTATGTCTGCAGAGGAGCTGGAAAAGTACATCTGCAATATCGCGCTGTCGGGTGCGATGGAATTTATTCAGAAGTACGAGCAGGGCGACGAGAAGAGCGGTATCATCGGCCACTTCGGTCTGGGCTTCTACTCGGCGTTTATGGTAGCCGATACCGTAGAGGTGTGGTCTAAATCCTTCACCGGTGCCCCTGCCGTCCATTGGACCTGCGATGAAGCAGGCTCCTATACCTTGGAAGGCGCAGAGGACCGTCCCCGCGGTACTTCGGTGGTGCTCCACCTCTCAGAGGAAGGCAAGGAGTATCTGGAATCCGCAAACGTCCGCTCCGTTTTGAACAAATACTGTGCCTTTATGCCGGTTGCCATCTTCTTCGAGGACGGCAGCGAGCCTGCAAAGGACGAAGAGGGCAATATTGTTCCCGCAGAGCCGATAAACGATACCCAGCCTCTGTGGATGAAGCCCGCCTCCGAGTGCACCGAGGAGGAATATAAGGAATTCTACCGCCAAGTCTTCGGCGATTTCCGTGAACCTCTCTTCTGGATTCACCTCAACGCCGATTATCCCCTGAATTTCAAGGGCATCCTCTACTTCCCGCCGCTCAGAAGCGAATACGATAATATGGAAGGGCAGGTCAAGCTCTACTATAATCAGGTATTCGTAGCCGATAACATCAAGGAAGTCATCCCCGAGTATCTGCTGATGCTCCGCGGCGTGCTGGATTGTCCCGAGCTGCCTCTGAACGTGTCCCGTTCCTATCTGCAAAACAGCGGCTACGTGTCCAAAATCTCCGCACACATTGTGAAGAAGGTGGCAGATAAGCTGAACTCCCTCTTCAACACCGAGCGGGAGAAGTACGAAGGCTTCTGGGAAGACATTAAGCTCTTCGTAGAATACGGTTGCCTCCGTGACCGCAAGTTCTACGATCGGGTACAAAACTCCCTCCTGCTCCCCCTGTGCGACGACGAGAAGGAGTTTGAGACGGTGGAGGAAGCGCTGGAGGCTGCCAAGGAAAGCCACGAGGGCAAGCTCTATTATGCTACCGATAAGGTTTCCCAAGCACAGTATATCTCCCTGTTCAGAGAACGGGGCATTCAGGTTTACCTGCTCACCGGTCCGCTGGAGATGCAGTATATGAGCCTCATCGAGGACAGCAAGCAGTGCAAATTCCTGCGTATTGACGCAGATATTGCCGATGCGCTCAAGGGCGACGGCGAGGTAATGGAGAATGAGGCGCTGGTTGCCCTCTTCCAAAAGGTCAGCGGCAACGATCAATTGAAGGTTACCTTCGAAGCCCTTGCCGATACTGCCGTACCTGCGCTTCTGAATCTGTCTGAGCAGTCCCGCCGCTACGAGGATATGATGCGCTATTATAGCCGCGGCGAGTCTTTTGCAATGCCTGCAATGACCGAGGCAACGCTGGTGCTCAACTCCAACTCTCCGCTGATCCGCAAGCTGGCGGAGGTCACCGACGAGGGTGCGCTGGAGAATGCCGCCGCACAGATCTGGTCCTTGTCCCTGCTGGCACAGAGACAGCTCACCGCAGAGGAGCTGAAATCCTTCCTGCGTCAGAGCTATCAGACCCTTGGAAATGCCTTGGAACGGCTGTAAGCCATGGATGAACTGACTATCATTGCCGAAAATCTGTCGGAAGCCGATAAGCTGTTTACCGACAGCTGGCAGCTCCGCCGAGCCCATCTGGCCGACCTTGCCGATTACCTTCGCAGAAAGCTGAAGGAGAGCGGGGAAGAGGAAGGGGATGCGGAAGGAGAGCAGGTGCTCACCTCCCTCTACGGCGAGTTCAGCGAACGGCTGCGGGAGCGTACCGAGCTGGTGGGGCATCCCGAGCTCCTGCGCATCGTGGCGCTCTACACCCGAATGGAGCTGTGCAAGACGCTGGCAGAGAGCGATCCCGAGAAGGGAATTGCTCTGTGGGAGAAGCCCGACCCGGTGATCGCCTATTTCCAAAATCCCTATGCCGGAAAGGTGCTGCAAAGCATCACCGAGGTGCTGGGGAGCGGCGAGGCGGTGGATGCCGAGGACTATTCCGATGCCTGCGAGGGCGTCTCCGACGGACGCTACGATTTCTGCGTCCTGCCGGTGGAAAGTGCAAGAGACGGCGTGATGAGCCGCTTCGTGCAGATGATCGACCGCTACGATCTCTTCACCGTGCTGATCTGCCATCTGGAGATCACCGAGGAAGAGTACATCCGCTTTGCGCTATTGTCAGCCTCCCCCGCCTGCCTTGCAGGTGCCGATCACCTGCAACTAAAGGTGGTCACCGGCGAGGAACAGCTTTGGGAATTGCTCTTTGCCGCAGGTCAGCTGGGAGCAACCCTTGAGGGATGCCGTCCTACTCCGGGAGATGGAGAAAGCCAATCCTATCAGCTGACGCTGGGAGTGGAAAACGCCGATCTTGCCGCCTTTGCCTACTATTTGGGAATGGGCTGGTCCCGTTCTACGGTGAACGGATTTTACAGACAGATAACCCTCTCGTCCGAGCCGGGCCAAGAGCATTATTTATAAAATCGTATAAAAAACAGAATAACCAACCGAAAGGAATAGAAAAATGAAAGAGATTTGCTACAAGACTCGCGGCGTATGCGCCCGCGAAATTCACGTTACCGTTGAGGACGGTATCATCACCTCTTGTGCTTTTATCGGTGGTTGCCACGGCAATACCCAGGGCGTTGCGGCACTGGTTACCGGTATGAAGGTGGCTGACGCCATCGCAAAGCTGGAAGGTATCGACTGCCGCGGCAAGGGCACCTCCTGCCCCGATCAGCTGACCAAGGCTTTGAAAGAAGCAGAATAATTATCCGCCGCATCAGCGGTAGTTGGCTGTTTGATACAACGGCCGCAAAATATACCTATTTGAAAAAATCCATCAGAGAAGAGGGATCCCTATGAACTACAGAGAAACTTACGAGAGCTGGCTGGCATCCGATGCCATTGACGAGGCCACCAAAGCCGAGCTCCGTGCCATTGCTGACAACGAAAACGAGATCAAATTCCGTTTCATCAGTCTCCTTGCCTTCGGTACCGGCGGTCTGCGCGGCACGATGATGGCAGGTACCAACGCGATGAACCCCTATACCGTAGCCCACGCTACCCAGGGCTTTGCCAATCTCATCCTGCGGGAAGGTGCGGCAGAGCGGGGAATCGTCATCGGCAGAGACTCCCGTAATAACAGCGAGCTCTTTGCCCGCATCACCGCAGAGGTAATGGCGGCCAACGGCATCAAGGTTTATTTCTTCGATGCACTGCGTCCCACACCCGTGCTGTCCTTCGCTATTCGTGAGCTGGGTTGTATCGGCGGCGTGAACATCACCGCTTCCCATAATCCCAAGGAATATAACGGCTACAAGGCCTACTGGGAAGACGGCGCACAGCTTTCTCTGGAGCAGGCCGATCTGGTATCCTCTTATATTGCCGCTACCGATCTCCTCACCGGCGTTATGCGGGTAGACTTTGATGAGGCCGTTGCCGACGGCAGAATCAAGATCGTAGGCGCCGCTATCGACGATGCCTTCGTTGCCAACGTCACCGCGCAGAGAGTGGACGTAAACGCCATCCCCGACGTGGCTGACGAGCTGAAGATCGTCTACACTCCCCTCCACGGAACTGGCTATCGATTGGTTCCCGAGGTGCTCCGTCTGTGCGGCGTGAAGCATCTCTACACCGTTTGGCAGCAGATGGTGCTGGACGGCAACTTCCCCTCTGTGGCATCTCCCAACCCCGAGTATCCCGAGGCGCTGAATCTGGGTGCAGAGCTGGCCAAAGAGGTTGGCTCCGATCTGGTCATCGCAACCGACCCCGACGCCGACCGTTGCGGCATTATGGCCCGCAACACCGAGGGCGAATTCGTTTGTATGACCGGTAATCAGGTAGGCTCTCTCCTCTTGGACTATATCCTCACCGCATACAAGAACACCGGCACGATGCCCGAAGGTCCTTACGCCGTGAAGACCATCGTTACCACTGAGCTGGCTACCAAGATCTGTCAGTCCCACGGCGTGGATCTGTACAACGTCCTCACCGGCTTCAAGTTCATCGGCGAGGTTATCAAGAACCACGATGACGTAGGCGACGGCCACTACCTCTTCGGCTTCGAGGAGTCCTACGGCTATCTGAAGGGCACCTATGCAAGAGATAAGGACGCCGTCGTTGCCTCTATGCTTATCGCAGAAATGGCGGCTTACTATAAGAAGCAGGGAATGACCCTGTACGAAGCGCTGATGGCTCTGTACGAGAAGCTGGGCTATTACGCAGAGGCAACCGTCAACGTGACTATGAAGGGTCTGGACGGTCAGGCCAAGATGCAGGCGCTGATGGAGAGCATTCGCAAGAATCCTCCCGCAGAGCTGGGCGGTATGAAGGTCATCGAGATGCGGGACTACAAGACCGAGACTATCACCGATCTGGTCACCGGCGAGAAGAAGCCCACCGGTCTGCCCGTTTCCAACGTCCTCTACTTTATGACCGAAGGCGGAAACGTAGTGGTGATCCGTCCCTCCGGCACCGAGCCCAAGATCAAGCTCTATCTGCTGGTGAACGGCAAGTGCAAGCACTGCTGTGACGCCACGATGGCAGCCTTCAAGGAAAGCGTTGCCGCTTGGACTAACTAAAGAACAATCCCCGAAATCGACAAAACCGATTTCGGGGATTTTTGGCGAATAATGTAAAATAATCGATTGATTTTACATAGATTTAACATTATTTTGCTTAGGATTTTACAACTATTTGTTATATTTAAAATTAAAGTGACCCCAAACTATCTATCCGAACAAAAAGGAGTTAATATGGATTGGATTTTTAATGTATTTGTATTATTAGGTGGTCTGGCATTCTTCCTGTATGGTATGAACGTTATGTCCAACGGCCTCGAATCTTTGGCTGGCGGTAAACTGGAGCAGATCCTCAAGGGAATGACTTCCAACAAAGTGAAGTCGATGCTGCTGGGTGTGGGCATTACAGCCGTTATTCAGTCCTCTTCTGCCGTAACTGTTATGCTGGTGGGTCTGGTAAACTCCGGCATTATGCAATTGGGGCAGACGATTGGCGTAATTATGGGTTCCAATATCGGTACCACCGTTACCGCATGGATTCTCTCACTTACCAGCGTAGAATTGGGCGGCAGCGAGATGCATCCCGCACTGGCATTCGGCCTGAAGATGCTGAAGCCTTCTTCCTTCACCCCTCTTTTGGCACTGATTGGTATCGCGCTGATTATGATGGCCAAGAGCAACAAGAAAAAGTCCATCGGTACCATTCTGGTCGGCTTCGCCGTTCTGATGGCAGGTATGGAATCTATGAGCGGTGCAGTGGAGCCGCTTGCTGAAAGCGAATCTTTCGCAAATTTGTTGACTCTGTTCAGTAACCCTGTTTTGGGTATTCTGGTAGGTACAATTTTTACTGCCATTATCCAGTCTTCTTCCGCTTCGGTAGGTGTACTGCAGGCACTGGCGTACTCAGTACCCATCTCCTATGGTACTGCAATCCCGATTATTATGGGTCAGAACATCGGTACTTGTATCACTGCGCTGATCTCTGCACTGGGTGCCACCCGTAAGGATGCGACCCGTGTTGCGGTAGTACATACGATCATCAAGATAATTGGCACGGGGGTGTGGTGCGTAGTGGTCTATGGTCTGATGCTATTCGTTACCTTCCCCTTTATGAAGGAAGGCGTGCACATTACCCCTGTGGGAATCGCCGTCGTTCACACTATCTTCAACGTACTCAATACTATTCTCCTTCTTCCCTTTACCAAGCAGTTGGAAAAAATGGCTCGCTTTTTCGTTCGAGACAAGGAAGGGGTTACCGAGCAGGAAGAGGTATTTTTGGACGAGCGTCTGCTCAACACCCCCTCTATCGCAGTTTCCGAGTGCAATGCACTGGCTGTCCAGATGAATGGCATTGCTTGCTCTACTCTGCGGGAAGCCATTCAGCTTCTGAAGAATTATACTCCCGAGCGCTGTGAAAAGGTGCTGTCGGGCGAGGATCAGCTGGACAAGTACGAGGACAAGCTGGGCTCATTCTTGGTAAAGCTTTCCGCTAAGGAAATCTCCGATGAGGACAGCCGTCAGGTATCCCGTATGCTTCACTCCATCGGCAACTTCGAGCGTCTGGGCGACCACGCCGTAAACCTGTTGAAGGTAGCACAGGAGATGCACGAGAAGCAGATCTCCTTCTCCGACGAGGCGAACCGTGAGATTGCCGTGATTCAGAGTGCGCTGGCCGACATTCTGGCACGCACCGAAGAGTCTTACGATCAGAACGACGTTGCCCGTGCCACATTGGTAGAGCCTCTGGAGCAGGTCATTGACCATTTGATTGCCGACATCAAGAACCGTCACATCGCCCGTCTGAAGAACGGTTACTGCACCATCGAGCTGGGCTTCGTACTGTCCGATCTGCTCACCAACTACGAGCGTATCTCCGACCACTGCTCCAACATCGCCGTAGCGGTTATCGAGGGTGCGCAGGGCAGTTTCGACTCTCACGAGTATCTCTCCGAGATCAAGCAGAGCGATGCCGATTTCGCCAACGAGTATGCCCGTTGCCGCGAGATCTACCGTCTGTAAGCGGTAGAGCCGCAGGCTTGGGTAAATCAAATCAAAGTAAAATCTCCGACTTCGGTCGGAGATTTTTTCACGGAAATTTGATCCGGCTCTGCTTTTTGACTTAACAAAACGGATGTATACTGTCAGCAGATTGTCAAATTCGAAATCAGTTTGTCAAAAAAGGAGTATTTATGGATATTTTCTCAATCTTTACGTTATTGGGCGGTCTTGCCTTTTTCCTCTTTGGTATGAATGTTATGTCTTCCGGTTTGGAACAGTTGGCAGGCGGTAAATTGGAACAGCTTCTGCGGAAGATGACCTCCAACCGATTCAAATCTCTTTTGCTGGGCGTGGGGATCACCGCAGTGATTCAGTCCTCCTCAGCGGTTACCGTAATGCTGGTGGGTCTGGTAAACTCGGGCATTATGCAGCTGGGTCAGACCGTCGGTGTGATTATGGGCTCCAATATCGGTACCACCGTTACCGCTTGGCTGATCTCCCTCACCGGCATCGAAGGCGATTCCTTCTTTAATAAGCTGCTCAAGCCCTCTTCCTTCGCCCCTCTGCTGGCACTTTTGGGCATCGGCCTTATGATGATGGCCAAGAGCAACAAGAAAAAGTCCATCGGTTCGATTTTGCTGGGCTTTGCCGTTCTGATGAACGGTATGGAGCTGATGAGCGGTGCCGTCGAGCCCCTCAAGGACAGCCCCGAATTCGCAAAAGTATTCACACTGTTCTCCAATCCTCTGCTGGGTGTGCTGGTAGGTGCGGTCTTTACTGCCGTCATTCAGTCTTCCTCTGCATCTGTGGGTATCCTGCAAAGCCTGACCACCACCGGTGCAATCACCTTCGGTAATGCCATTCCCATCATTATGGGTCAAAATATCGGTACTTGTATCACCGCACTGATTTCCTCGGTAGGTGTAAACCGCAACGCCAAGCGGGTCAGCATCGTTCACGTTTCTTTCAATCTGATCGGCACGGCTGTATGGCTCGCTCTCTTCTACATCGTTCATATGATCGTGAATTTCTCCTTCATCAATCAACCCATCAACGAAGCTTGGATTGCGATCATTCATTCCATCTTCAATATCCTCACCACGCTCCTGCTGATCCCCTTCACCAAACTGCTGGAGAAGCTGGCTTACATCGTAATTCGTGAAAAGGGTAAGAAGGAAGAAGAAATCAGCTTCTTGGATGAACGTCTGCTCTCCACTCCTTCCGTAGCAGTTTCCGAATGCGGCGCCAAGACGCTGGATATGAGCCACGTTGCCTTCGTTACCTTGGAGGAATCCTTGGCACTCCAGAGCGAATATACCGATGCCCGCTGTGAGGCGATCCTTTCCGGCGAGGATGAGCTGGACAAATACGAGGATAAGCTGGGCTCCTTCCTCATCAAGATTTCCGCGAAGGAAATCTCCGACGAGGACAGCCGTCAGGTATCCCGTATGCTCCACTCCATCGGCGATTTCGAGCGGCTGGGCGATCACGCCGTAAACCTTTTGAAGGTAGCCAAGGAGATGCACGAAAAGAAAATTTTCTTCTCGGCAGAGGCAACCCACGAAATATCCGTTTTGCAATGCGCAATTCGTGAGATAATGGCCCGCACGCAGGAAGCCTATGTGCGAAACGATACGAAGCTGGCGGCATTGGTAGAGCCGCTGGAGCAGGTCATCGACCATCTGATTGCCGATATCAAGAACCGTCACATTGCCCGTCTGAAGAACGGCTACTGCACCATCGAGCTGGGCTTCGTGCTCTCCGATCTGCTCACCAACTACGAGCGTATCTCCGACCACTGCTCCAATATTGCCGTAGCGGTAATCGAGTCGGCGCAGGGCAGCTTCGATACTCACGAGTATCTCTCCGAGATCAAGCAGAGCGACGCCGATTTTGCAAGCGAATACGCCCGTTGCCGCAAGACCTACCGTCTGTAAGCGATTTTGCAGACTTCATCCGGTTTTCAAAAACTTGTGTTTTCTATTTGTTTTGATTTTCTGTTGAATTTTCAGAAAAATGGTGTTATAATAGAACGTAATAAATACGATTATGCTTTTGGCATATAGACAGGAGATTATTATGGAAAACATTAGAATTCAGGATGACCTTTATAATTTTGTCAACGGCGAGACCCTTGAAAAACTGGTCATTCCCGATGACAAGCCCGCAGCAGGCGGCTTCCAGGATCTTGCTGACGGGGTAGAGAAGATTATGATGGACGAGTTTGCCGCTATGAACGAGAGCAAGTCTTACCCCAACGAGCATCTTGAGAGAGCGTGTACGCTTTACGCCATCGCAAAGGATGCCGAGAGAAAAGCGGCGCACGGTATTGCTCCCGCTCTGAAGAATCTTGCCATCCTCGACGAGATCAAAACCGTTGCGGATTTCAACCGCCTCTTTAAAACTCTGACGCTCAAGGGCATTCCCACCCCCTTTAGCATTAGCGTTGACACCGATATGAAGAATACCAAGCAGCATCTGGTTTATATGCAGGGCGCAGGCGTGATTCTTCCCGACGCATCCTACTACAAGCCCGAAATGGAGGCGCAGAAGACGCAGATCCTCGGCATCTGGACAAACGTTGCCAAGGCCGTTATGGCGCAGACCGATCTTTCGGCCGAAGAGCAGGAACAGTACGTAAGCGACACCCTTGCCTTCGACGCGATCCTCGGCGGACTTGTAAAGACCAGCGAGGAATGGTCGAAATACGTTGAGATGTACAATCCGATGGACACCGTCAAGGTGGCAGAGATGCTCTCGACCGTTGATTTCAACACGATTCTTTGCGATCTCTTCGGCAAGGTGCCCGAAACGATCGTGGTTACCGAGCCCAGATTCTTTGAGAATTTTGCAAAAGTGTTCCATTCGGAAAATCTTGCGCTTTACAAGCACTGGGCTTACGTTACCGAATTGCTCAGCGGCTGCAACTATCTCTCTGAAGAGCTTCGTGAGATGGGCGGAATGTATATGCGCGCGCTTACCGGTGTAGCGAAGATGCAGTCCATTGAGAAATTCGCCTATCAGCTTGCTTCGGGCAAATACTCTGATCCCGTGGGCATTTACTACGGCGAAAAGTATTTTGGCGAAGAGGCAAAGAAGGACATCACCGAGATCGTTTATCAGATCATCGACACCTACAAGACGAGAATCAAAACCAACGAGATTTTGGGTGAGGCGTCCAAAGAGAAGGCAATTCTCAAGCTCTCCAAGATGGGAGTCAAAATGGGCTATCCCGACAAGCCCAGAGCGATCTACGACAAGTTCGTTTTCAATCCCGAAGATTCGCTTTATGATATTATGACGGCTCTCTATGAAATCAGAACCCTTGATATGCTTTCCAAGCTTGACAAGCCTACCGAGCCCGAAAACTGGGCAATGCCCGGACATATGGTCAACGCTTGCTACGATCCCTTCGTAAACGATATTACCTTCCCTGCGGCGATCCTGCAGGCTCCCTTCTATTCCCTGAAGCAGACCAGAAGCGAGAACCTTGGCGGTATCGGCGGCGTGATCGGTCACGAAATCTCCCACGCATTTGACAGCAACGGTGCCAAGTGCGATGAGAACGGTAACATCAACGACTGGTGGACTGAGGATGACTTCAAGCGCTTCGACTTGAAGGTTCAGAAAATGATCGCGCAGTTTGACGGCATCGAGCTCCCTTGGGGCAAGGTCAACGGCGCGTTCATCGTCAGCGAGAATATGGCGGACAACGGCGGTATGTCGGTAACTCTTGACATTATGTCGAGAACCGAGGGCGCGTCCTACGAGGAATATTTCAGCAACTGGGCAAGGGTTTGGTGTCAGAAGGCAAGAACCGAGTACCGACAGATGCTGCTTTCCGTAGACGTGCACGGTCCCGCGATCCTCCGCGCGAATATGCCTCCCAGAAACTTCTCCGAGTGGTATAAGACCTTTGACGTAAAGGATACCGATCAGATGTATCTGCCCGAGGATAAGCGAATTATTATTTGGTAAT
>JAFTMF010000164.1 GCA_017452565.1 Clostridia bacterium | reverse complement strand
TTTGATACGCCTTCCACCGTGATGATCGGTGCCGTCTCTCTGATGCTCAAAGAGAATTTCCGCGGAATTCGTCCGGATGTGATCGAGCAGATCAAGGCGCTGGGTATTCGTCTGCTTCGCTGGCCGGGCGGAAACTTTGCAGGGGAATACCATTGGAAGGACGGTCTTTTGCCTCGCCATATGCGGTCGCCGCTGCAATCTTATCTGTGGTTGGAAACTCAGCCCCACAGCGACGGCTACGATTTTCACGAAATGAACACCGACGATTTCATTGCGCTCTGCCGTGAGATCGGTGCAGAACCCTTTATCACCATCAATCCCACTTGGAATACCCCTGCAGAGAGTGCAGAATGGGTGGAATATTGCAACGGCGACGAGAGCACTCCCTACGGTAAGCTCCGTGCGGAGCGAGGACATCCCGAACCCTATCACGTGCAGTTCTGGTCGCTGGGCAACGAGGCAGGCTACGGTCATATGGAGGGTGCCAACACCGCTGACGCTTATGCCAAGGTAGTGCGCAAGCACGGCGAAGAGATGCTGAAGGTTACTCCTGAGCTGACCCTCTGCTCCTCGGGACCTTATCCCAATCCGGAATGGGCGAATTATTCTGCCAAAGCGTTGGCAGATATTTCCGGCGTGGTATCCCTGCATCATTATACCCGCTTCCCGCCGTTTATGGATGGCGCCCATCGCAAGGAGGATTATATCGCGCTGGTGGATGCGGCAACCAAGGAAAACGTGGACTGTATGCGCGCTCTGCGAGAACAGCTGGGTGATGCGCCCGTCAGCATTTCGTTCGATGAGTGGAACGCTTGGTATGCATGGTACCGTCCGGGCAGTGTGGCGGAGGGCATTTTTGCCGCCGCATTCCAGAATATGCTTTTCCAGAACGCCATGCAGTTTGGCGTGATGATCGCCTGTCACTTCGAATCGGTGAACGAGGGCGCCATCAAGGTCTATCCCGATCGTGCGGAGCTTTCGCCCGTGGGACAGGTCTTCTCTCTGATGAAGCACCACGCAGGTGCGATGATCTGCGCGCTCCAGCCCGACGTAACGGCAACGCAGAAGGATGGAGTGGTGACCTGCACGCTGGTCAATCGCTCCTACGATCAAACGAAGAAGTTTACGCTGAACGGCTGCGGAACTTTGCTGTCCGCAGAGCTGTATCACGCCGACGAGGTAGTGCCCGGTACGGTATTTGCGGCAAGTGATCTTGAGGTTTCCGCCGCAGAGGAGGATACGATGGAGATCGTTCTGCCTGCTCACAGCATTGCACAAATCCGAATGCAAATTGCAGAGAAGTGATTGATCTTTCGATGGAAGATTGATCTGAGAAAGCAACGCGCGTACATATTGAATAGTGTTGGCCAAAGGCGCTGTATATCCAATACAGCGCCTTTGGATTTGCGTTGCGCATTGCTTTTTAGTAAAAGTAAACCAACGGTCGGTTGACGAAGCTATGGATAAATGTTAAAATTAAATAAATGATATAAAGAGAGGTGTCTTTATGAAAAAACGCAAACTCATCCGAAATATAGCCGTTATTTCGATGGCGATCGTGTTGTGCGTTGCAGGACTTGTAACTGCCGGTGTTCTGGCAAGCGAATCCTCCTCGCCGAAGCTGATCTACAAGCTCGACTTCAGCGATCCTAAGAATCGCGGTGAAAACAGTGCGTCCACCGATATTCCGGCGGCACAGCTCAACGGAACGGGTTATACCTACACTGAAAACGCCATCAAGGGAAATACCTCGGTGATGCTTTCGGGCGGTGCAGCCAGAACCAACTATATTGCAATCGACGGAGAAGTGCTGAACAACGAGAGCATCACCGTTGCAGGCTGGTTCAAAATTCCCAATGACGTAGCAGGCTGGGCACGTCTGTTTGAAATTTATGGGGATGATGATAATTTCATCTCCGTTATGCCCTATGCCCCCAACTACTTCAATGGTTTGCATATTTGCGCTAAAATCGACGGAACCGTTCTGCGCGGTAAGAATGATGCGGATAACATTCTGTTCGAAGGCAGCGATCCTACTGCGAAGATCAACGTTCCCCAAGCGGGCTACGTGCTTCCCGTGTACGACGCTTGGGTTCACTATGCATACGAATTTACCCCGGATGCTTTGAATATCTATCAGAACGGTAAATTGTTGACCTCTAAGAAGGGTGATTTTACCGCATCTCAGTTCTATTCGGAAGATGCGAAAATCGCACTGGGCGCAACCCTCGTAACTACCTTGAATGACGGCGATATCAAAGCAAGCTTTGCGGATATCCGTGTTTACAAGGGCGCTCTCACCGAAGAGCAGATTGCTTCTGAATACGAGTTCAACTATAAGGACTTTTTGACTACCGGTTATGATTTTGAAAATGGACTTGCCGAATCGGTCAGAGGCTATAACGGTAGCTTCTCGGGCTCCGCAAGCGTTGGAAAGGTAGAGGGACGCGGTAACGTCCTGATTTTGGACGGCAACGTCACCGGCAGTAACGTCGCTGAAAACCGCTCGGCTATGCAAATGCCTTCCAAGACGATGCACGGCCACAACAACGTAACCGTTGAAATGGATCTGTATATCGATAAGGACTGCGGTATGTGGACCAGAATTTTTGAATTCAGTGTTCATCCGCAAGCTTCTTGGATTTTTGCAGCCAAGTGGGGGAATCCCAATACCTCTGTCCTCTCCTGTACTACGGGTGTTGAGCAGATCGTCAATTGCGGTGTCTATTTTGACGAGTGGGTTCATTTTGCAGTTACGATTGAAGGAACTACTGCCAAAATATTTATCAACGGCGAACTGGTTGGAATTTCCGAAAACTTCCAGTACAAGAACGGTATGTTCTGGGAAGGGAATAGTAAGCACTCCTTTGGTAAATCCACTTACTACGGCGACAAGCCTCTGAACGGTATGATGGATAATATCCGGATTTATCAGACCGCACTGACCGAAAAGGAAATTATGATCGAGGCAGGCGTACTGAAGGAACTGGATGACAATAAGGCGGTAAAATCCGCATATAATCAGCTGTCTGTGGATTGGGACGGCAAATCCTTTGAGATCAATCTGCCCTCCTATATGGACGACGGTGTGAAAGTAACTTGGAAGTCCTCCAACGAGAATATCATCACCAACAGTGGTTACGTCACCAAGCCCGCTAAGGATACCGAGGTTACGCTCACGGCGACCCTCAGCCGAGGGAATGTGACGATGGAAAAGAAGATCAAGCTGAAGGTAGAAGCCCTTGTAATTGAGGATCCTTCGGTTGTGTTTGATAGCCTGCTTCACGCTGTCCAATTTGAAGACGGATCCTATTACGAAGGTCTGATGAAAACCAATCTGGACTTTATGATGAAGCTGGATAAGGAAAGAATCCTTGCCAACTACAGAAAGTGGGCCGGTCTTGACACCAATGGCGTGCAGGGCTATGAAAATGCAGGCGGCGAAGGTCAGTTTGAGTCCCATTATATGCTGGCGCTGGCAAAGGCTTCGCTGACTATGCCCGACTATTCCTATAACGGCGAGACTCCTTTGGAACGGCTTCGTTATATGATCACCGAGCTGAAGAAGTGCCAAGACGCTTATGCGATTCTGTGTCCCGAGGAAGCGGGCTACGTGGGCGCTATTCCTACCGACTGGTTCCATGCGGTTGAAGAAGGCAGATGGACAGACAAATACGGAAATCAGGTTATCGTGCCTTGGTATATCGGACACAAGACCATTCAGATGCTGCTGGACGTATCGCAGTGTGTGGAAGATGAAGAGATTTCCTCTCTTGCATACGAAATGATGCTGGGCTGGTGCGATTGGGCTACCTATATGACCGAAGGCCGTGACGAGACTACTCGTTACAAGATTTTGGGTGTTGAGTACGGCGGTGTGTCTGAAGAGTTCTACGAGATTTACAGCATTACCAAAGATCCTCAGCATATTCAGCTGGCAAGATTCTTTGAAGAAGAAAAATTCTTCGCCAGAATTTATAACAACGAGGATATTCTGATCAACTGCCACGCAAACACTTGGGTGGTTAAATTCCTCGGTTGTTGTGCAGCATACGAAGCCACCGGTAACGAATATTACAAGCAGATTGCCATCAACGGCTTCGAAATGATTATGGATCGCGTTTACTCTCTGGGTGGCACGAGTCTGTACGAGCACTGGCATCAAGCAGGCGTTCTGAAAGCGGACAAGGAAACCTGCGAGACCTGCTGTACCTACAATATGCTGAAGTATGCGGATTATCTGTACAGATGGACCGGCGAGAAGCAATATGCCGATTATTATGACAGAGCCTATACCAACCATATTTTGGCATCTATGGCGCCCGATACCGGTTTGAAGACCTATCTCGTCAATACCGAATTCGGTCTGTACAAGATCTATCTCTCTAAAAACAACTGCTTCGAGTGCTGCTGCAGTACCGGTCAGGAAAGCTTTGCAAAGCTGACCCAAGGTATTTACTATACCGCCGAGAACAAGGTCATCGTCAATCTATTCTATCCCTCGGAGATCACCACTCCCGACGGTATCAAGCTGGTACAGAGCGGCAACTTCTTTACCGATCAAAAGACTTTGCTTACCGTTGGCTCTGCAGGTGAATTTACCGTTTCCATCCGAATCCCCGATTATGCAGATCCTGCCACAGTCGGTGTCAAGATCAACGGAGAAACCTATGCATTTACCGCTGAAAACGGTTACATCAATATCACCCGCAATTACAAAGTGGGCGATACCATCGAATACAGCGTTCCCTTCACCTTCCGTTGGGAGCTGTTGGCAGGCAATGAAAACAGCTATGCGCTGATGTACGGTCCTATGCTGCTGGTTGCAGATCTGGGCAACGAAAACGTATACGATGCTCAGGACTCCCACAAAAACTGGGGGACCGCATATACGGGTTCCATCACCGATAAGCTGGTTTTAGCAGG
>JAFTMF010000163.1 GCA_017452565.1 Clostridia bacterium | reverse complement strand
TGGCAACTTTTGAAAAAAGTTGCCTTCAGGAAAGTTTTTGAGGAGGTTTGGAGGGACTTTTTTCAAAAAGTCCCTCCAAGAAATAACCATGAACTATATCGCCAATTACCACACCCACACCTACCGCTGCGGTCACGCCCGCGGCGAGGATCGCCGGTAAGTGGAGGAGGCCATCGAAGCGGGCATCCAAACCCTCGGCTTCTCCGACCACGCCCCGATGCCCTTCCCCAGCGGCTACCGCTCCGGCCACCGCGTCCAGATGGGCGCCGCCTACGACTACTTCTACTCCATCGGCGAGCTCAAACGGGAGTACGCCAAGGATATCACCATCCATATCGGCGTGGAAGCGGAATTCTACCCCGAAACCTTCGATCTCTTCTGGGACTATATCAAGCAGTTCCCGCTGGAATATATGATCCTCGGTCAGCACTTTATCGGCAGAGAGGAGGATCAGCTCTACAGCGGCGCCGCTTCCCCTTCTGAAGAAAAACTGGTAAAGTTTACCAATAACGTCATCGACGCCATCCACACGGGCAAGTTCCTCTACGTCGCCCACCCCGATCTCCTCAATTACACCGGCGAGTACGAGCCCTATCACAGAGAGATGACCCGTCTTTGTAAGGCCGCAAAAGACGCAGGTGTGCCGCTGGAAATCAATCGGCTGGGCTACTTCGAGCACCGCATCTATCCCAGCGACCGCTTCTTTGGGATCGCCACAGAGGTGGGATGCGACGTAGTCATCGGCTCGGACGCCCACTCCCCCGACGTCTTCAGAGATCACGCCTCCATCGAAGGATGCGCCGCCCTTGCAAAGAAGCACGGACTGAATATCCTCCCCTCCCTCACTATGCCAAAGGAGTTTAACAAACAATGATCAGCTTCCGCAACGATTACAGCGAGATCGCGCCTCCTCGCATTTTAGAGCGCTTACTTGAGTGCGCAAGAGAACAGAACGACGGCTACGGGTTAGATAAATACTCGGCTGCCGCTGCAGACTCCATCCGCCTGCTGCTGGGAGCGGATGCGGATATCCACTTCATCCCCGGCGGTACCCAAACCAATCTGCTGGCCATTTCCGCCTGCCTGCGCCCCTTCGAAGCCGTGATCGCCTGCGATACGGGGCATATCAACGTCCACGAGACGGGCGCCATCGAGGGAACGGGACACAAAGTGATCACCGTCCATAACGTCAGCGGTAAGATCACCCCCGAGGGCATCCGCAAGGCAGTGGAAACACATACCGACGAGCATATGGTGAAGCCTCGGATGGTTTACATCTCCAACGCTACGGAGCTGGGGACGATCTACACCCGACGGGAGCTTGACCCCATTCGCAAGGTCTGCGACGAGCTGGGTCTGCTCCTCTTTATGGACGGCGCACGGCTGGGCTCTGCCCTTTGCTCCATCTATAATGACATCGATCTCTCCTATCTGGCAAAGATTTGCGATCTTTTCTACATCGGCGGCACCAAGAACGGCGCACTGTTCGGGGAGGCACTGGTGATTTTGAATCCCGCCCTCAAGGCCGACTTCCGCTATATGATCAAGAACCGCGGCGCTATGCTGGCCAAGGGATTTGTCACGGGTATCCAATTTGATGAACTGTTCAAAGACAAGGGCCATCTCTTTTTCACCCTCGCCCAATACGAGAATATGATGGCACTGAAAATCGACAGAGCGCTAACGAAAAAGAATTACAAATTCTACGCGCCCTATGCGTACACCAATCAGCTCTTCCCCATCGTCACCGCAGAAAAACTGGCGGAGCTGCAGCAGAATTTTGCGTTCAACGTGGAAAAAGCCCTCCCCGACGGCACTTTTGCCATCCGATTTGTGACCTCCTTTGCCACCACCCCCGAAATGGTGAATGCGCTGATCGAGGCGCTGTGAGATGGAGGGAGGCTATGATGAAACATTGGATTCGCTCGTTTGTGAGCATCGCAGTTCTGTCCGCACTGCTGACCGCCTGCACCAATCCGACGCCTGCGCCCTCCCTATCTACCACTACCACTACCACTGCGCAATCCCACACCCAAAAGGATGACCCGCCAATGACCACTCCCTCTGATATACTGCCAATCATCACCGCATCCAATGGCACGAAGCTCACGGTAGAGGTGCGCTCCACCGTGTTCACCGCTTCCTCCAACACTTGGGGCATCGGCTCCAACTACCCCACCGTGATCGAGTTGCAGCATAGCGGCGATGCAAGCGGCAGGCTGCTTGCATCCTTCGAGGTGGCCGACAGCGGGCTTGCAGGCCGTCCCACTTGTTTTCGCATTATGGAAAGCCGTGACGGCGGCGAGAGCTGGAAGAAAATCAGCGAGGTCACCGAAACCATCGACCCATCCATCGAGGCTTGCTGGAATCCCCAGCTGTTTGAGCTCTCCGCACCCTTAGGCGATCTGCCCGAGGGAACGCTATTGTTGGCAGGGGTATCCATTGATCCCGGTCAGAAGGTGAAATCCCAAATTTCCCTTTGGAAAAGTGCCGATCACGGCGAGAATTGGGAGCAGTTTTCCATCCTTTGCACCGGCAAGGGCGTGGAGGACGGCGGCGTTTGGGAGCCTTTCCTTTGGCAGGAGGATGGCAAGCTCTACTGCTTCTACTCCGACGAGACGATGGAGGGGCACGATCAGGCCATCGTCTACCGTGTCACCGAAAACGGCAAGGATTGGAGCGCACCCGTTCCCGTGGTTGCGGCCGACAATCCCGCTTGGCGTCCCGGTATGGTGAGCATCACCAAGATGGGCGATCAGGGCTATTGGATGGTGTACGAGGTCTTCGGCGATTGGGATGGCTGTCCTATTTATTATAAAACCTCCGATTCCATCGCCGATTGGAATGCCTCGGAGATTGGCACGCAGCTCATCGGGCAAGGGGGCTACTATTTCGGCTCTGCCCCCGGGTGTATCTGGACGCCTATCGGCGGCGAGTGCGGCACGCTCATCGTCACCGCCGTTTATGGGAAAGAGAATCCCAACCGGATTCTGCTGAGCTTCGACTATGGCAAGACCTTTGAGGCGGTGGACAATCCCCTCCCCCACACCGACGGGCGAGGAGGATACAGCGCATCCCTCTTTCTCTCCGCTGACGGCAAAACGATCTTCTACGCCAACAACGTGGACGGAAAAGGCGAAAAATCCCGCATCGACTTTGCGCGGATCGAAATCGAATGAACATTGTGGGGGGCTTTTTGAAAAGAAGCAATCAAAAGGGACGGCAAGCATTTGCCGTCCCTTTTCTATCAGTTTTGAGGAGGTTAAAGGGGGAACTTTTTCAAAAGTTCCCCCTTTCGTTTTCCCCTCTCTTCACACCTTGCGGATGACCACAGAGCCCAGATTGTTCTCGCCGG
>JAFTMF010000162.1 GCA_017452565.1 Clostridia bacterium | reverse complement strand
AGTGCATTGCTCGAAAGGGGATACGTTTCCGTACCAGAGTTCGTTAATGATATCCATATTGTTTCTACCTCCTGTCAGCACACAACAATACCACAGAAGAGAGAGAAAGTCCTGACCTTTTTCGAAAATAAAAATACTATTCTTGTCGGGCGTTATCTTTGATTTCAGCGAGTCAAATATTGAGCCTTGACAGATTGTGTCTTGTAAAGCAAAACACCACGGATTTTTCTTCCGTGGTGTTTTGCCGTTCAGGCTGCTTATTCGGTTGTAATAATTTTACCGCTAATTTTGCACGCCATCCGAGAAGCGTTTTTGGCTATGATAGTCCTTTATTCAAAGCTGATCTTGACGTCCTGCTTTTGGATGGCGGTTGCCTCGAAGAAAACTTCGGGACGGCAGCCAATCATAGATGCGACCATAGAGGTAGGAAAGGTCACCAGCTTCTGATTGTACGCAGACACGTTTGCGTTGTATGCGCGGCGTGCGCCCTGGAGATGCTCCTCTGCATCGGCAACGGCAGACTGCAATGCACGGAAGTTCTCCGAGGATTTCAGCTCCGGATAGGCTTCGGCGGTGACACGGATGGTGGATGCCAGCTGTTCGGCTTCGGCTGTCAGCTGAGCTTTTTCGGTCATTGTCATTCCGCTGCGCATTGCGATGACCTTTTCAAAAGTGGCAGTTTCGTGCGTCATATAGCCGCGGCAGACGTCCAGCTGCTTGGTGAGGCTGTCACAGCGTTTGGCAAGCGCTACGTCGATGCCCGACTCGGCTTCCCGGATCTTCACCTGTGCGGTACGAAGGCTGTTCATAGTGGATACGTACCAGATAACCACAATGAGAAGGATAACGATAATTGCAATTAAAAAAGGCATAGTTTTTCTCCATTCTGCCGCTGAGCGGCTGAAAATCAGATATTAAAAGAAATATTCGTCCTCTGAAGGAGGCGTGCCAAAGTGGCTGACCAGCTCGGTGAGATCGTCGAGGGTTTCAAAGAGAGTTTGCTTTTCTCTCCAATCTTCCACCGTTTCTTCCTCTCTGTGACGGAAGAGATGCTTTTTGCCTGCGATACCAATGTGGATTTTCGAGCCGGACATAATAATCAGCAGACGGTACTTTTCGTGCAATCGGAGAAGCAATGATTGCAGATCGTCGGTTAGATACTGTTCTACCGATTTCTCCTCGATATCGCTGCCATAGCAATCGAATTCGCCTGCAAGCCGCCACCCCAAGGAAATGCGGGGGAGGCGGGTATGTTTGCCGGGACCGTGGCGACCGTCTTTGTCCCCCAATCGGCGGTCTACAAAGAAAAGATCGCCCTGCAGTTTACGCTTTACGCGAAAGATGTACCACGTTCCGCTGAAGTAGGTGTAGAAACCGCTGCGTACGTAACGCGTTCTACCGGTGCTTCCCAGACGAACAGCCGCTCTCATAGCTTCATCTTCATCAACCTGCTCCAGCAAAACCGCCGAGAGTTGTACCGGCCACTCTTTATATAGTCCTGAAATGTATTTACAGTGGGACGATTCCCCTTCCGGGAATGAATCCAGACACTTTGCACCGCTCAAGGCGTAGCCGGAGATACCTTCTTCAGGCGAATAGCCGAAGTTCTGCATACCGCCCTCTTCCAGATAGGCACGGACTTCCGCGAGCTCTCCCCGCCATTTGGGGAGCGGAACGTGCTTCCAGCCGTTTTTCTTGAAGCGTTTATACTTTCGTCTCAGCCAAACAAAGCCCGTGTACAATAAAGCCAACACAAAAATGACTAAAAACTCAAAGATTTCCAAGTCCCAGTCATACAATATACGAATCATCGGTTATTCCCCCATAAACAGCCGCTCGTCCAAATTCAGCGTGTCTATCAGATCGGTGATGAGCCGCAGATCGGACAGGATGGCTTCCCTTGCGGCTGCCTGATCAATGGGCGACCATACGGGAGGCTCGAAGCCGTCGGAGTGATTATTCACCGCTACGTGGAGCTTTTTGTCTACGAAGCAGAAAAGCACTTCCCCATCGGCTTGCTCTCTTGCGCGCATCAAAGCTTCCATAAAGTGCGGAGTGAGGATATAAAAGGCCTCGCTGTCATTTGCGGCATAGACCTTGAAGATGCGGTTGAACTCCTCCGATTCGGTTTCCAGCTTTTCGGTTTTCTCCCGCTCGGAGAACCAGCCGCCCGATTTTTTCGCATAGGAAAAGTGACGATCCCGCACCTGCAGGTCGCAGAGGAATCTTTTATTGAAGTCGAAAACCAGCCAGCGGCCCTTGAGATAGGTGGTAGTGTGGGAGGATTTACCGCTGGATGTATGATGCTGGATGAGAATATCCGACTGAGAAAAGCGGACGCCGTTATAAGAGCCTTCGATGAGATCGTTGGTATGGTAGCGGTTTCCCAGCTGCATCATATCGGTAGACTCTACAACGTCTTTGTCAATGCCGCCATCAGGATCGAAGTGCAGGTGATCGATCTTCTCCGAGAGCAGTCCCCGCACCATCATCTCTTTATAAGCGGCTTTGTAGGGCTTGACGACTGTACGGTCAGCGACGATGCCGGCAATGATCCCGCCCACAAACATCGGAAAGCCGACAAACGGCATCGGAAGAAACAGAAGAAATCCTACGGCAATCAGCACGATGCCGAGCAGCGTACCGTTGCGGGCACGCAGACGCATTTGTTCTAAGGTTTCAAACGTATTCATAGTGGGTTCCCTTTTGTATTATATACTATCTATCGGATTAGTTGGTGAGAAACAGACGGTCATCTAACCGTAGGATATTGATGAGTTCGGTAATGGGTTCCAGATCTTCCCAAACCGAGCGACGGATGCGGTCTGCATCTACCGGCACTGCCATATTAGGCTCGAAATTGTTGTACTCATCGTTGATGGCAACGTGCAGCTGACTGTCCACGAAGCAGAAGAGGAGGTCGCCGCTGATTTTGGCTTTTACCTCCAACAGCTTCTCCATAAAGTGAGGAGTGAGAATGTAGAACGCCTCACTGTCATTCTCCGCCGCAATGGTGAAGGCGCGGTTGAAGGCTACCGATTCGGTTTCCAACGTATGCATTTTCTCGCCTTTTGAGAAGGGACCGCCGTAGGCGCGTGCATAGCGAAAATCCTTCTCGCAAACCTGCAAATCGGAACGGAAGCGTTTATTGAAATCGAAGATCATCCACCGACCGCGGAGATAGGTCTCGCGGTGCTCGGACTTATTGTAATAGGTAACTTCTTCAATGCAGACGTCGGATTGCCTGAATTCAACACCCTTATAACTGCCTTCGATGAGATCGCCCGATGAATAGGTATTCCCCATCCACATCATACCGGTAGATTCTATAGTGTCTTTGGAAATACCATCTTCTGGAAAATAGCGGAGATCATCGTATCCTTCCAAATTCTCAGCCAAAATGGATTGAATCAATTCCCCTTTGTATATTTGCAGAAAGGGGAAATAGTAGCGAAAAAAGGCAACGCCCAACACTGCGAGTCCGCCCACCACAATCAAGATACCAATCCATCCGGCGCCATTAATCACACCAACTTCATTGATCAGGCCGAGCACATCCGCCATAAACAGCAGAAAACCAATGCCGACAATCCAACCGCCGATTCGGATCAGTCGATTGTAAGCGATTCGAAGCCGCTCTAATTTTTCAATTACATTCATCTTTTCGAATCACTTCCGTTTCCGACCGTATAGGGTATTTGCGCAGGATGCGGATGGTGCGAATGCACATCCAATCCAAGAACAGAAACAGGCCTTGAAAGAGGAATTTCAGCGCAAAGGTACTAATATCGTATTGCGGTATGCTCAGCATCGCAAGATTGCAGAGGATGAAAAAGCCCAATAGAAGATAGTTGCCGCGCAACTCTCGCTTCGGCCAATAGTACGTGGGAAAATAGTTCTGCACATTTTGCAGTTTTCCGTTTTCTACGGTGCATTCCAGACACTCCAGCTCGCTCTTATTTCTGCTTAAGCCGAAGAAGCGACAATACTTCTCGCGGATATGTAGTTTGCAGTCTCGCTCCGCCGTGAGTTTCCCCGACACGCCGAGACATAGGCGTTGTACGTGCATCATAGCGCCCCAATCCTCGTCGTTTTTTCCATAATAGGACAGAGGCTTTCCGTTTTTGCGCAGTTTATAGGCGCGAAAGTCATACTCTCCTTCGATCAGCGGGTCTTCATAGTAGCTTCTCGCTTCGATAACAATGGAGCGGTTATATAGAAATACCGCTATAGGGTGATCGGTTGAATTAAAGATAATCATAGTATTCTTTCGTAGGCAGCAAGGGGAGATTTTTCAGCTGCTTCACCTTGCGGATTTTTCCAAGATCGTAAATGAGGCAGCCGATTAGCACAATCGGGCCGACGATCCATAGAATCACGTCGGAATCTGCTAAGATGGCCGAGACAAACTCGCCCAGCTGATCGGGGGTCAGCAAAGTGAGCAGCAGTCCGGCTCCCGCCATCACGGCAACGGCTGCCACGATGGAACCGATCAGCTCTAAGTAAGCACTGCGAACCAGCTTGGTGCGAGTGAGTTCATCCACGCAGCCGTCCTTGCGATGGGAAAGCTCCCCTTCCTCTACGGTCAGATCAAACAGATCGGTAAAATACCGCTCGGAGGATACTGCAAACAGCAGTTTATCGGACTGCCGTTCCCGGATATACATCTTGGTGGCACGGCGCAGATTCAGCAGAGCCGTCATACCGTAGCAGATGGCGGTGCTGTTATGATAGCGATCGTAGCGCATCCGATTGGTTTTGCCCCATTTGCCCCGCTGAAAATCCATCGCGGTGGTGGGGAAATAATCGGTCTTATACTTTCGCAGCGGCTCACCGGTGTAGGGGTCCAGCTTGTGGATGCTGAAAAAATATTCGCCTGCGGGGAGCTTCAGCTCTTTTTCGCTGTCCCGCTCCATACGGAAGCTCTGATCGCCGACGGTTACCAGAATCGGCAGGTCGACGGTGTTATAGATCATCATTGTCAATTACCTCGTTTGAGTCGGTGGAAAGGTTCAAGATGGGATAGCTATTGCAAATTTTGATGAAATGGAGATTGCGTGCTTCCCGGATAATCAGATAAATCGCCGCGAAGGGAGCCACCAGCATAGGGAAAATCTCCATAAATACGCTCTCGGTCATAGGTGCGGACTCACCGATTACCCCAGCCAGCAGCACCGTAAATGCAACGCCGATTGCCATAATCAGCAATGCTAAGAACCACGTAAATCCGATGTGAATCTTACAGATGCGGATCAAGGATTTGGGTACCGATGCGTCAATGAATCCGTCTCGGCGCTCGGACAGCTCGCAGCTTTGGCATTCAAAGTCCAGCATAATCTGATGGTAGCCGGACACGCCTCTCAGCGACTGCTTCCACGAACGGATATTGAGCTCTGCACCGCTCTCCACCCACAGATTGGCGGTGGTGGCAGGATAGATATGGGTAATATTGCCGCCATCGTGGCGTCTGTAATAGGATTTTTTCAGCACCGGCGTGCCGTCGGAATAGGCGATGTAGGCGCTGATGGCATACTCTCCGGTGGGCAGTTTCAACACGCGCTTTTCATACGGAGCCAGCTTGTAGGTCTTCTCTTCGATAGTCAGCATAACGGTTGCGTCTGCAAAATTGTAGATGGTCATTATCGTCTCCTCAGATTTGCTTTTGCACGCTCTTATACTCGTCGTAGAAGCGGAAGTAGGGACAGCGGTTCTTCTTTCCCTGAAGCATCGAGGCGTACTCATCCTCGTCCAGATTCATAATGCAGACCATATCCTCTACGTCTTCATCGTAATCGTAGTAGAGGCAATGCTCGCAATCCGCTTCGGGGGTTTTGGCGGTGGGTTTCTTTGTTTCCATAATGATACCTCTTTTGTCAAGTTCATCCAATCTCTTGATTGCATTTTAGCACACAATCATTTGATTGTCAAGAGTCGGCGTTTATTGTTTACACTTTGTTCATACAAATCAAGCCCCGCAAAAAATGCGGGGCTTTTTAGAAGTTCTTTGAAGTCCAGAAACTTTCTTGAAAGAAAGTTTCTGGTAGGGTGCGGGGCGAAGCCCTGCATACGTTTTATTTCTTTACAATATATCCCTTAGCGCAGAGAAGCTCGGCGATTTCAACCGCGCCGCCTGCAGCACCGCGGAGGGTGTTGTGAGACAGACCCACGAACTTGTAGTCGAAGGCGGAGTCTTCTCTCAGTCTGCCGATGGAAATACCCATGCCGCCGTAGAGGTCACGGTCCAGCGCCGCCTGAGGGCGGTTGTCTTCCTCAAAATAGGTGAGGAATTTTTCGGGTGCGGAGGGCAGACCCAGCTTCTGAGGCTCACCCACGTAGTTGTTCCAGCGATCGAGAATCTCTTCCTTGGTAGGCTTCTTGGCGAAGTTTACGAACACAGCTGCGGTGTGACCGTCGGACACGGGGACACGGATGCACTGGGTGGTAATCAGGGGAGCGGCGGCTTTGACCACCACGCCGTCTTCCACGTTGCCCCAGATGCGCAGGGGCTCCTGCTCACTCTTCTCTTCTTCGCCGCCGATATAGGGGATCACGTTATCGATCATCTCGGGCCACTCTTTGAAGGTCTTGCCTGCGCCGGAGATTGCCTGATAGGTGGTAGCAACCACGAGGGTAGGCTCAAACTCTAAGAGTGCGGTCAGTGCGGGCACGTAGCTCTGAATGGAGCAGTTGGGCTTGACGGCAATAAAGCCGTACTGAGTGCCGAGACGGGCACGCTGGTGCTCGATCACCGACAGATGCTCGGGGTTGATTTCGGGAATCACCATCGGCACGTCGGGGGTCCAGCGGTTGGCGCTGTTGTTGGAAACTACGGGGATCTCTGCCTTTGCGTAGGCTTCCTCCAGCGCAAGGATTTCGTTTTTCTTCATATTCACTGCACAGAACACGAAGTCAACCAAAGGCTTTACCGCCTCGATGTCCTCGGAGTCCATTACAGTCATCTCGCCGTATTTTGCGGACAGAGGAGTTTTCATTTTCCAGCGGCCTTCTACTGCCTCAGCGTAAGCCTTGCCGGCAGTACGGGGGCTGGCGAGAAGTGCGGTTACCTCAAACCAAGGATGATTTTCCAAAAGGGTCAGAAATCTCTGACCTACCATACCGGTGGCACCGATAATGCCAACTCTGTATTTTTTTTCCAAAACGTTCACCTCAAAACAAAATTTATCGTCATTTCGCTTCCGAACGAAATTTTTTCGTTTTTCGTTTCGAAAACGACTTCTTTCACAGAAAAAACTGATTGATTCATTATATCATCGAATCTCCCATTTGTCAATCCCTTTTTCTTTTCCCGTGTGAAGAATATTTCACAAAAAATCGTCTTTTTTGCCTTGTAATCTTGACAAGGAGAAAAAAATGTGGCATAATAATACTAAATGGGAAATTATCGGAGGTTGCAGATTCAATGGCAAACAGTATGACCGCGTTCGGCAGAGCCGCCGGAACAAGCAATAGCAAAAATATTACGGTGGAGCTGAAGAGTGTCAACAGCCGTTATCTGGATCCTACCGTTAAAATCTCCCGTCCCTACTCTTTTCTGGAAGAAAAGGTAAAGGCAAAGCTCTCCTCTGCCATCACCCGCGGCAAGGTAGAGATTTACGTGGGCATTGAGCAGATCGGTTCCCCCGACACTCATCTTGCACTGGATCGCCCTTATCTGGAGAATTATCTCGCCGTTCTGAACACGCTGAAGGAGCGCTACAATCTGCGGGACGATATTTCGGTGATGCAGGTTGCACAGAACAAAGAGATCTTCACGGTGGAGCGTCCTGAGGTAGATATGGAAGCCGTTTGGCTGGAGGTTGTCCCTTTCTTGGACGAAGCCATCGCAGGTTTTATTGCTCAGCGTGCCGCTGAGGGTGAGTGTCTGAAGGTCGATT
>JAFTMF010000161.1 GCA_017452565.1 Clostridia bacterium | reverse complement strand
GATTCATCGAGTTCGGCGAAGGCAAGGCAATGATGGTCAACAATGCCGATTGGCTGATGGACCTCAACTCCGTTGAAGTCCTCCGCGAGGTAGGCGCTTGCTTCTCTGTCAACAATATGCTCCGTGCCGAGTGCTATAAGCAGAGAATGGAAAAGGGTCTGTCCTTCCTTGAATTCAACTATATGATTATGCAGTCCTACGACTTCTACTACCTCTTCAATAAGTACGGCTGTAATATGCAGTTCGGCGGCAACGACCAGTGGTCCAATATGCTGGGCGGTACCGAGCTGATCCGCCGCAAGCTGGGCAAGGATGCTCATGCGATGACCATCACTCTGCTCCTCAACTCCGAGGGCAAGAAGATGGGCAAGACCGCATCCGGCGCAGTATGGCTGGATCCCAACAAGACCGCTCCCTACGATTTCTTCCAGTACTGGCGGAACGTAGGCGACTCCGACGTGCTCAAGTGCATCCGTATGCTTACCTTCCTGCCTCTGGAGCAGATTGATGAAATGGATTCTTGGCAGGGCGAACAGCTCAACAAGGCAAAGGAAATCCTTGCATACGAGCTGACTAAGCTGGTGCACGGCGAGGAAGAAGCCAACAAGGCACTGGAAACTGCTCGCAAGGTATTTGCACAGGGCAGCATCAGCGAGGATATGCCCACCACCGAGCTTACCGCTGACCGTTTCAAGGACGGCAAGATCGGCATTCTCGATCTGATGGTAGCAGGCGGTCTGGCAGCATCCAAGAGCGAAGCCCGTAGACTGGTAGTGCAGGGCGGCGTAACCCTTTGCGATGAAAAGGTGCCCGCTCCCGAATTTATGATCGACGCCTCTCTCTTCGGTGAGAAGGACGTCATCGTCCGCAAGGGCAAGAAGGTATTCCACAGATTCACGCTGGCAAACTAAGCACAGCCTTTCCCAAAACCATAGGAGGATCCCCATGAAACGGAACCCATACCAAGAACTCGTGCCGATCCTTGACCGGATGCAGGCGGCAGGCGAGCTGGAATATATCCAAAACGCACCGCTTGCACCCTATTCCTCCTTCCGCATCGGCGGTCCTGCCGACTTTGCCGTCTGGCCTCACACCAGATCGGCGCTTTTGGACGTTTTGTCCGCTCTGCGGGAACTGGAGATTCGCCGTGACCTGTTCGGAAACGGCTCTAACGTTCTGTTTGCCGACGAAGGCTACAGAGGCGTTGTGATTTTCACTACCAAAATGAACCGTATCCTCTATCGGGACGGCATTCTTTGGGCAGATGCCGGCGTGTCCTTCACCGGACTGGCGGTGCGTGCACTGCAGGAAGGTCTGACCGGACTGGAGTTTGCTTACGGCATTCCCGGATCGGTGGGCGGTGCCATCTATATGAACGCAGGCGCTTATGACGGCGAGATTTCACAAGTGTGCGTGGAAACCACCGTTTACGATCCCAACCACGCTTTGCTGGGAGGAATAGGCGAGGTGACCGGTGCGGCACAAGGCTTTGGCTATCGTACCTCCGTGTTCCAATCCGCACCCGAAGCGGTGATTTTAGGCGGTAAATTCCGGCTAAAATCAGGCAATCCTGCCGAGATTAAAGCTAAAATGGACGATCTGATGGCAAGGCGCCGTGAGAAACAGCCGCTGGAATATCCCAGCGCAGGCTCCACCTTCAAGCGTGCGCCCGGATATTTTACCGCTAAGTTGATTCACGAGGCGGGACTGAAGGGCGCCATGGTAGGCGGAGCGCAAGTGTCGGAAAAGCACGCAGGATTCGTCATCAACAAAGACGGTGCAACCGCTCGTGACGTGCTAACCTTGATTGAGCAGATCAAGGAACAAGTCGTGCGTCAGTTCGGCGTGGAGATCGAATGTGAGGTTCGCATCATCCCTGCCGAATAAGCAGATGCAACAAGGAAGTCGCAAACTATGGAATTTTTGATACTCACCGGAATGTCGGGGGCAGGCAAGGGAACTGCAGGGCAGATTTTAGAGGATATGGGCTATCTTTGCGTAGACAATATGCCTTTTTCCCTCATTGAAACCTGCATAGATCTGTATAAAAGCAGCAGCATCCACGAAAAAATCTGCTTTACTCTGGACATTCGCGGACAGGAGGAGTTCTCTGAGCTGATTGCAACGATTCGGAAGCTCAAGGCTGAGGACAACTGTCTCTGCCGACTCATCTATCTGGATGCAACCGACAGCGTAATCGTTGCCCGCTATCAGGAAAGCCGTCACTTGCATCCGCTGGTGCTGACCAAGAATCTGCCGCTATCCGAAGCCATTGCCTGCGAGCGACGGCTGCTGTCCGATTTGCGGGAGTCGGCTGATTGGGTGCTGGACACCACCGGACTCCGTCCCGTAGAGATGCGGGAAAAATTAGAGGAACTATTGTCGGTCACCCGTGAAAGCGGAATGATCGTTACCTGTATGTCCTTCGGATTCAAGAACGGCGCACCCACAGATTTGGATCTGCTCTTTGACGTACGCTGTCTGGAAAATCCTTTCTATATTCCCGAGTTGCGTCCGCTCACCGGCTTGGACGCTCCGGTACGGGATTTTGTCTTGACTATGCCCGAAACGGTGGCATTTTTGGAAAAACTCTACGATATGATCGATTTTCTGCTCCCTCTGTATCGCAGAGAGGGAAAGACCCAGCTGACTATAGGAATCGGCTGTACCGGCGGACAGCATCGCTCGGTTGCCATTACCCAAGCGCTGGCAGCTCACATCCGCGAGCAGCTTGCCGACGGTGGACGGCGGACGGTTAGCGTAGTGCATAGGGATATCCGAGGAATCGGGATATAAATTAGGAAAACAAGGAGGAAGAAATGAACGGAACGTCCTTTACCGCCGAAGTGCGCTCTGCACTTACCGGTGTACAGATTAAGTCCCCCTGTTGTCGAAAAGCATTTCTGTTTGGAATGCTCTATCCCGCATCCGATTTTGCGCTCGGTGAGATCAGACTCACCGCTGATTTGGAAAAATCTATGCACTTGTTCACCGTGATGGCGCGCTCGGTCTGCCGTGCGGATCTGATTTGGGAAAACGTGCCCCGTCGTACCCGTCGGGGAGAAGAGCAGGAAATTTGGCGGCTCTTGGGTGGCGAGGAATGCTTTCCTCACGCTTTAATTCAGGAGTTTGCGGCCTTCGAAGAAGATCTGCAATCGATCAGACGGTGTGAAAACTGTCTTGCGGCATTCGTCCGCGGCGTTTTTCTGACCTGCGGCACCATTGTTTCTCCAAGCAGTGCCTATCATATGGAGTTTTCGCTGTCAGATCCCAAACGATCCGAGGCGTTTACCAATCTGTTGTGTGAGCTGGGCTTTTCCGCCCGCATCACTACCCGCAGAGGCGTTCGTGCGGTCTATCTCAAGGAGAGCGAGGTCATCGAGGACCTGCTTACCTTCTTGGGTGCTCCCCAGTATGCTCTGCAGATTATGAATACGAAAATTATGCGGGATATCCGCAATAACGAAAACCGCCGTGCCAACTGTGATACGGCCAACATCTATAAATCCACGGGAGCGGCGGCATTGCAGATCCGCTCCATCAAACAGCTGCAGGCAAGCGGCAAACTGGCAACTCTGCCCAAGCCCTTGCAGATCACGGCTGAACTGCGTTTGGAGCATCCCGAAGTCTCGCTGATCGAGCTGGCAGGTTTGCACGAGCCGCCTATTACCAAATCGGGTGTTTCCCATCGCCTGCAAAAACTGGTAGATGCGGCAGACGAAAAAGAGAAAGAAAAAGAAGATACGTAATTGCCCGTTGGGGCAGAGAGGCGGGCGGCAATTTTTTTGCCGCCCTTCCTCAAAGTGCCGTTGATTTAACGGTTATATTTTATCAGATAAGGGAGATATTATGGCTGATTTTGTCCATTTGCATTTGCATAGTGAATACAGTCTGCTGGACGGAGCTTGTCGGATCAAGGATATTCCCCGCAGAGCCAAAGAGTTGGGGCAGTCTGCCGTAGCCCTCACCGATCACGGCGTGATGTACGGTGCGGTAGCCTTTTATAAAGCCTGCAAAGAGGAAGGGATCAAACCCATCATCGGCTGTGAGGTTTATCTTGCCCCCGGGGATCGCACCGAACGGGTACGCACCTCATCCTATTTCAATACCCATCTCGTCCTTCTGTGCGAGAACGAGATCGGCTATCGAAACCTCATTTATATGGTATCTAAATCCTTCACCGAAGGATTCTACAATAAACCCCGTGTGGATCTTTCGCTTCTGCGCTCCCATCATGAGGGTCTGATTGCACTCTCCGGCTGCTTGGCAGGACACGTGCAGGAAGCACTGCTCAATGACGACCAAGAGGAAGCCGAGGATTTCGCGCTGGAGCTGGAAGGCATCTTTGGCAAGGGCAACTTTTTCTTGGAATTGCAGGATCACTCTATGGACGAGCAGAAGAAGGTCAATCCCGGACTCATTGCTCTGTCTGAGAAGACGGGGATCCCGCTGGTTGCCACCAACGATGCCCACTATCTCACCAAAGCAGATGCAGATGCCCAGGCGGTGCTCCTTTGCATCCAGACGGGCAACGTCATCACAGACGGCAGACCTATCGGCTTCGAAACCGACGAATATTATATGAAGTCGGCAGACGAAATGGCAAAGCTGTTTCCTACCCATCCCGAAGCGCTGGAGAACACTCTCCGCATCGCAGAGCGTTGCAATTTCGATTTCGTGATGGACAAGACCGAACTGCCGGTTTATACCGCTCCCGACGGTATGACCTCCAAGGCGTATCTGAAAAAGCTGGCCTACGAAGGCTTTGAGCGTCGGATTGCCGCAGGACAGATCGTCTTTGACGAAGCCCACCCCAAGGACGTCTACACCTCCCGTATCCTTTACGAGCTGCTGATTATCTCCAAGATGGGCTACGATGACTACTATCTTATCGTGTGGGACTTCATCAACTGGGCGAAATCCAAGAAAATTCCCGTAGGACCCGGCAGAGGATCGGGTGCTGCCAATTTGGTGGCTTACCTCATCGGTATTACCGACGTGGATTCCATCCAGCACGATCTGCTCTTCGAGCGTTTTTTGAATCCCGAACGAATCAGTATGCCCGACTTCGATACCGATTTCTGCTATAACCGCAGAGACGAGGTCATCCGCTACGTTTCCGAAAAATACGGCTCCGACCACGTGTCTCAGATTATCACCTTCGGTACGATGGCAGCCCGCGCCGCCATCCGTGACGTAGGACGGGCACTGGATCGCTCCTATTCCGATATCGACCGCATCGCGCGGCTCATTCCCCAGAAGCCGGGCACCAAACTGTCCGACGTACTGGCAGAAAGCAAGGAACTGAAAGAAATCTACGAGGGCAAGTACGAGGATCAACAGCTCATCGACTACGCCCTGAAGCTGGAGGGAATGCCCCGTCACGCCTCGGTGCACGCCGCAGGCGTGGTGATCACCAAAGAACCCCTCCACCATTATCTTCCTCTTGCCACCAGCGGAGATACTCCCATTACCCAGTTCGATATGGACACTGTAGCGGCGCTGGGACTGTTGAAATTCGACTTCCTCGCCATCCGCTATCTTACCATCCTGTCGGACGCCGAGAGGGAAGTACAGAAGCATACCCCCGATTTCGAGGTGGTACGGATACCCGAAAACGATCCCGAAACCTTCAAGCTCTTGTCCGAAGGACGCACCGACGGCGTATTCCAGCTGGAATCGGCAGGAGTCAAGCGACTGCTGGGCAATCTCCGTCCAAACGCCTTGGAGGACGTGATGGCGGTGATCGCTCTCTACCGTCCGGGCCCGATGGACTCCATCGACACGTATTTGGAAAATCGCAAAAAACCATCGAAAATCCAGTACAAATTGCCGATTTTGTCCGAAATCTTGGCAGAAACCCACGGATGTATCGTCTACCAAGAACAGGTGATGCAAATTTGCCGTAAGGTGGCAGGCTTCTCCTACGGCAAGGCAGATTCGGTGCGCAAGGCGATGTCCAAAAAAAAGCCGGAGCTGTTGGAGCAGATGCGTGCGGAATTCCTCAAGGGTGCCAAGGAGCACTTCGTTGACGTGACCATCGCCAACGAGCTCTTCGACGATATGGCATCCTTTGCGAGGTACGCATTTAACAAAGCGCACGCCGCTGCTTACGCCGTGACCTCCTATCGGACAGCGTATATGAAAACCCATTATCCCCGTGAATATGCAGCGGCACTCCTCACCTCGGTGATGGGCAGCCACGGCAAAACGGCGGAGTATATCGAAGATTGCCGCCATATGGGGGTCAGCCTTCTGCCTCCCGATATCAACCAAAGCGATCTCCGCTACTCGGTTGCCCCCGATGGCATCCGCTACGGTCTGGGCGGCATTAAGGGCATTGGCGAGGGATTTGTCAATCACATCAAGCAGGAACGCTCTCGCCGTCCCTTCCGCAACTTTATGGATTTTGCCGAGCGAATGACCCCTATCGAGCTGAACCGTCAGCAAGCCCAAGCGCTGATCAGCGTAGGTGCCTTTGACAAAATGGGCAATACCCGTGCGGAGCTATTGGCAGGCGTCGAGAAGGTTCTGCAAATGCTTTCCGATTCCCGCCGTCGAAATTTAGACGGACAAATGGATCTGTTCGGAGATAGCCTCGGCAGTACAACCCCCACCGATGACTACCGTTTCGATCCCATTCCCGAATACAGCGCAGGACAGCGTCTGCGAATGGAGAAAGAATATACCGGTCTTTGCCTCTCGGGCAGCCTTTTGGACGATTACAGTCTGCACGTTGCCGCCATTGATCCCGCAGAGCTGGTGGACGTGGCAGCCTCCTTCGACGAAGAAGGCGAGCCTGTGGAGAATGCCGTCTATAAAGAAGGCGACGTCCTGATCGTTACCGGTATTCTCTCCAAAATCACTCGCAAAACCACCAAAAACGGTGCCGCAATGGCATTTGTACAGATTGAAGACCGCAAGGGTGAGGCTGAACTCATCATCTTCCCTAAGCAGTTTGACAGCTGCGCGGGACTGCTTCGCACCGATAACGCCGTATGGGTGCGCTGCTCGGTCAGTGTCAAGGACGAGCAAGGCCCCAAACTGCTGGCAAACGAAATGGGCGCACTGCTCACCGACGTGCAGTGGAAGCAAAGTCCCGTGCCGCCCCAGCTCCCCCGGAAATCCGGTGGGCAGAGCAGAGTGGAGTATTCTAAGGGAACCCAATCTGCGCCCGTGCGTCCGGCTGATGCACCTGCCGTGACGAGCACCATTATTCCAAAGCCTGCTTCGATGATGAAGGCAATTCAGCGGCAAGCGGAACAGCCGACACCGGCTCAGCGACCTGCCGCTCCCTCTCGGCAGACCGATGCACCTGCGCCTAGAGCGCAAGCCAATCCCACCACTATCTATCTACGGGTCGAGCGGATAGACGCACCTTCTGCCCGCAAGGCGATGCTGCTGTGTGAGATTTTTTCGGAAGGCAACGCTCAGGCGGTCTTCTACGATGGCTCCACCGGAAAGTATATTCGAACAAATCTTGCCATCGCGGCAACCCCTTACGTCCTGCAAGAGTTGAAGAGCATTTTGGGCGCGGAAAACGTCGTACTTCGATAAGTTGGCGGCAACTCAAAACGGTTGACAGATAGTGCAAACTGTGTTATAATAGTATAAATTCCCCGATTTGGCGAATACTTTTTTCGCAGGATCGTGTAAAATGTTTCGAAGTTGACACATATTATTCACGGACACTTCAAAATCGGGGAGTATAATCACAGTATAGATGGGAAGGTTTTCCATTTTGTGAGAACTTCCGCATCAATGAGATTTCAATGAACTGGAAAGGTTAGCAATCTTGAAACCCAAGGATTCAGTTACGAAAGCAAAAAATTTGCAAAAGGACACCCAAGATGTAGTCCATCTGGTTTTCCGGATGATCTTCCGCTCGATAATGGGTGTTTTCAACGTGCTCTTTACCATCGTGCTCATCGGCTTGATTGCCGGTTGTGTGGTGGGCAGTGCGTTTTTGATCTACGTATCCAACCACGTAGACGCCGATATGAGCGATTATATTATGGTCTCCAGCCAAAAGGATTCCACCACCCGTATCTATTATTATGACAGATACGGAGAGTTAGTGGAGGATGAAAGTCAGCGGCTGGCAGGCGGTACCAACCAGATGTGGATCGCCTACGAGGATATGCCTGACCATCTGATCAACGCCTTCGTTGCCATCGAGGATAAGCGTTTCTGGGAGCACGACGGTGTGGACTGGATTACCACCATCAAGGCGACTCTGAAATACTTTATTCCCGTGGGCGAAAACCCCGGCGGCTCTACCATCACTCAGCAGCTGGTGAAGAATACCACCGGCGATGATGATTATACCATCCAGCGAAAGGTGCAAGAGATTTTCCGTGCTCTGAACTTGGAAAAGGATATGGAAAAGACCGAGATTCTGGAAATGTATCTCAATACCATCTACCTTTCCCAAGGCTGTAACGGTGTGCAGGCGGCTGCCAACGTCTACTTCGGCAAGGATGCCAGCGAGCTGTCTTTGCTGGAATGTGCGGCTATCGCGGGAATCACCCAGTTCCCCACGAAGTGGGACCCGGTGCAGAACCCCGACCTGAACAAGACCCGTCGAAACGTCATCCTCAAGCAGATGTACACCCAAGGTCTGATTACCTATGCGGAGTATGAGAGCGCCTATAACAAAGATCTGGTGCTGAAAGGCGAGTCGGATGAGGAGGATTCTACCTCCACGACGATTGGTACTACCACTTGGTACACAGACGAGGTGATTGAAGAATCGGCACGTCTGCTAATGGAAAAGTACGAGGTCAGCTACGAAATTGCCGTGCAGATGATCTATTCCGGCGGTTACTCCATCATTACGGCACAGGACAAGGCTTTCCAAGAGGTGGTGGATGATTATTTTGCCCGGGATAATCTGCTGGACGATACCAATAAGGTTATCAAAAAGCAGGCGTCCATCCTGATTATGGATCATACCAACGGCAACATTTTGGCTCTGTCCGGCGGCCGCGGTGAAAAGACCGATACCCGTCTATTAAACCGTGCAACGATGACCAAGCGTCAGCCCGGATCTTCTCTCAAGCCAATTGCTTCTTACGCGCAAGCGATGGATTTGGGCTATATCCATTACGGTTCGGTAATGGATGATACCCCCTACAATTTCGGTGACCGTTACGTGCTCAGTGACGGTACGGTAAAGTATACCAACCCTAACGGTTGGCCTCGGAACTCCAACAACCGCTATACCGGCAGAGCAACTATGGACTATGCTTTGCAGGCATCCAAGAACACGGTGGCGGTAAAGCTGGTTTCTCAGATCGGCATCAACAATTCCTTCAAGTTCCTTACCGAAAAGCTTCACATCAACAGCTTGGTAGACAGCGTTGCCACCACCAACGGTGTGAAATCCGATAAGAACCTTGCTTCACTGGGACTGGGAGGTCTGACCTACGGCGTTACGCTGAAGGAAATGGTTGCTGCTTACTGTATTTTCCCCTCGGGCGGCATCTATCACGAGCCCAGAACCGTTCTGGAGATTCGTGATAGCTCCGGTCAGGTGATCGTGGACAACCAAAATGATGCGGAGGTAGTCATCAAAGAGGGAACTGCTCAAATGATGACCCGTCTGATGGAGCACGTTATTACCGGCTCCAACGGTACTGCAACTGCTGCCCGTCCCGTTGCACAGCTGGTCGGTGCGGCAGGTAAAACCGGTACCACCGACGATAACAACGACCGTTGGTTTGTAGGCTTTACGCCTTACTTCGCCGCAGGTGTGTGGGTAGGCTATGACCAGCCCAAGGATTTGGGTAGCACCAATGAATCCACCCGAACCTGGACCAATATTATGCGGGACATCCACAATGATTGGCTGGAATACGTGAAGGCGGGTGTCAAAGAGAAAAAGACCTTTGCCGACGACCTTCTGATTCAGGCAAAATACTGTCCCGATTCCGGTATGCTCATCACTTCTGCTTGCAAGGCAGACCCCCGCGGAGCCCGTTCCGCTACCGGCTATTTCACGCAGGATACGCTTCCTACCGAGGCTTGCGATATTCACACAATGGTGGGATATTGCTCGGAAGGCAGAGGCATTGCCGGCCCCGGATGTCCTGAGGAATCCATCAAGTATTACGGCCTATTATACGTGAAGCGTTCCTTTGAAAAGGATATTTACGTCATCGACGCCCAATACACTTGGCGTCCTCTCAACGGAGCTAATCCGTATCGCAATATCTATCATCCCTTCTATCGGAACGTATTGCCTTCTGGCACTTACGCAGGCCGAACCAGCGGTACCAGACAGTTCAACTGTTGGTGTCAGACGCACAACTGATACCATCGTCAATTGAATACGAATCAAACAGAAAATCACCTCATATAGTATGATGAGGTGATTTTTTTGCGTATTTTTAACGGATTCAAGCGGGAAATCGGTTGTGCGGATCTGCGGATCTGCCTGATTACGTCGCTGGCAACTTGGGTGGCAGGTGCGCTGGCCTTGCTACTGTCAGGCGCAGTGGGCTGCTATCAATTGCTGTGCAGACCGTCTCTTGCTCCCGGCTCGGTGATTTGGGTGCTCTTATGGATGTGCTTCTTTTTGCTGTCAGGACTCGCCCTTGGCTTTGTTATAGGCAGATGCAGTGCCTGCAGACCGTCGCTGATGCGGCGCGGAGTGATTTGCTGGGGGCTTTTTGTGCTCTGCAATCTGCTTTGGGTTGTTCTGTTCTTCGGGGCAGGCTTTGAGGTGCTTCCGCTGTTGCTGATCATTTTAGCCGTTTGCTTTGGCTGCTCTACGCTAACTCCATTCGCAGCCGATAGTCTGCTGGCGGCTCTGCTGATGATGCTCTGCATCTGGTGGGAGCTTTATAGCTTTTTGGTAACTTTGCTGATTATTTTGTGGAACTGATACCGTACCTCTTGCATTTTAGCGAAAACTGTGATATACTAACTTTGTCTAAGCCCAAGAAAATGCCGTCAAAGGAGAATGCCTATGAAGCTCATCGGTCTCACCGGTACCACCGGCAGCGGAAAAGGATACGTTTCCGCATTTTTTGCCCGAGCAGGCATTGAGTCTATTGATACCGACGCCATCGTCCATCGCCTCTATCGGGAGGATGAGGATTGCATCGGCGCTTTGGTGCAGGCATTCGGTGAAATCCGGGCTGAGGATGGCTCTGTGAACCGCAAGACGCTGGCATCCATCGTGTTTGCAGACCGAAGCAAGCTGGCAACCCTCAATTCCATCGTTCACAAATACGTGGCAAGGGAAGTGGAGCGGATCTGTCTTGCCAAAGAAAAAGAAGGGTGCGATCTGCTTCTGCTGGATGCACCGCAGCTCTACGAAGCGGGAATGGAGCGCATCTGCCACCGCGTTGTTGCCGTAACCGCTCCGGAATCGGTGCGCAAAGCACGGATTTGCGCCCGGGATCATCTGGACGAAGCGGCGGCAGACAAGCGTATTCGCAACCAACACAGCGACGCCTTTTTTGAAGCAAAAGCAGACTATGTTATCAACAATGACGGTCAAGCTTCTGTTTCAACGCAGGTGGAGCGCATCATTGGAGAACTGAGAAATGGCTAATCAAAACAGAAAATATCGCTCATTGCTAAACTGGCTATACGTGTTTGCATTGCTGTTCATCATCGGACTATCGATGGTGGCGATTCTATCGCTGATTCATCAAACCGGCGATGCGATTGATGAGGAACTGTATTTCCCCGAAGATAAGGATAATCCCGATCAGCTGGAATACGCAGATTACGTTGCATCTGCTTCCAAAGAATTCGGGGTGGACGAGGCAATTATCTACGCCATCATCTACTGCGAAAGCAAGTTCGATCCCGAGGTTGTGTCCTCGGTAGGCGCACGTGGACTGATGCAGATTATGCCCGCTACTTTTGAAGAGATTCAAGAAGAGCTGGGCGAAAAGTACGATGTGGACGCCCTCTTTGAGCCGCAGATCAATATCCGATACGGCACCTATTATCTGTCCAAGATGTATGAGCGCTTCGGCGATTGGGAAATTGCCTTTGCTGCCTATAACGCAGGCCCCACTACCGTTTCCAAATGGCTGAAAAACGAAGCCTATTGTCAGGACGGAAAACTGATTCATATACCGTATGCCGAGACCGACAAATACGTCACCAAGGTCACCGGAATGGTTGAGAAATATAAAGATATGTATGAAAATGAAACGGAGGAATCATAATGACACCCGAAGAAATCAAGGAACTCAGAGATCGCCTTCTCTACACCCGTAAGAACGTTTACGAGGCACTGGACGAGCAGGCAGAAGAAGAAATGAACGTCTATGCCGAGGGCTACAAGACCTATCTGGATCTGTGCAAGACCGAGAGAGAAGCAGTGCTTAACTCCATCCAGATGGCAGAGGCTTGCGATTTTAAGCCCTATACCTTTGGTATGCCCGTAAAGGCAGGTGACAAATTCTATTATAACAACCGCGACAAGGAATTGCTCCTGTTCGTGATCGGCAGCGAGTCTATGGAAAACGGCATTCGCATCGCCGCATCCCATATCGACTCTCCCCGCATCGACCTGAAGCAGCATCCCGTCTATGAAGAGGGCAATATGGGCTTCTTCAAGACCCATTACTACGGCGGTATCAAGAAGTACCAGTG
>JAFTMF010000160.1 GCA_017452565.1 Clostridia bacterium | reverse complement strand
TCGCCCACACAGATCACGTCCTCACGGGTGAGTCCGATCCCCGGCACGAACTCGTCCAGAGAGGTAGCCTTGTCCACGTTGTGGGGCATCACCTCGATGAAGAAGGGCTCGGAGAGGAAGATGGCGGCACGGTCGCCGAATCGCTCCTGCAGGATGGGAAGATGCACAGCGGCAACCTCGGGGCGGGCGGTGATGAGGCACTTGTGTACGGGGAAGGTGATATGCTCGGCGAAATCGGGCTGTGTGCGCAGTTCCATCTTGTTGATGGTCACCGCTTCCAAGATGATATACTCGTCGGGCTCCTTCAAAGAGAGGACGACGTCTCCCTCGTAGCTGATGATGCCCAGCTCCGGATAGGCGGCAACGTAAGCGGACAGCTCTGCGGCAAGAGAAGGGGCAAGGAACTTGCCGCTGACCCGTTCACCGGTAGCGGCATCGGTAATGCAGGCGCCGTTGTAGGAGAGGATGTAGCCGCCCTCTTCTGCCATCCGCGCGTGGCGGGCAACCTCCCGCACTCCTGCAGTGGGGCGACCGGTGGCAATGGCGATTTTGTTGCCTGCCGCTCTCCAGCGGGAGAGGGCAGAAATGGTGGCAGGGGTGATCTCCTTTTTGGAATTTACCAGCGTACCGTCTATATCTAACACTAAAAGCTTCATTATAATACTATGCTTCTCCTTATTATGATCCTTGTCAGTATATCATAGATGCGCCCGATTGTCAAGAGTAGTGAGTTGACAACGGAGTTGGAAAGTGGTAGAATAGAATCGTAACGTATTAGAATCGGAGGCGTATCTATGGATCCCATAACCGAATCCCAAATCGTATCGCTTTGGATTGAGCCGTCCCGTAGGGAGCGAACCTGCTTTGAACTGTCCAAGCCTGCCAAACGGGAGGCGTGCATCTGGCGTCTGGAATCACGGCTGACCGAAGCTCTTGCCCGGCCGATCCAAGCAGGAATTGCCAACGGGGAGGAATTGATTGCTATCCTTCGACGGGAAGGCGCAAAAGGGAAGTGCTACGCCTTGTCGGTAGACTCTGCCGTGGACGGGCAGTGGTGGACGATGGAAGAGGCGATCTCCAAAACCGTGTTCTACGGCCCGGCACTGCTGTGGTTTCCCGATGCAAACATCGCCTACTTCGAGGGGGAGGGCGGCGTGTGTGCACCCAACCGTCTGATCTTGAGATCGCGCAAGTGATTTTTCCATAATTTTCAGCATATTTCTCGTTTTTTTCCTTGACAAATCGCATTTTCAGGTCTATAATATTCACCGTGTGAAAAATGACGAATATTGTGAGGTAAACATCTATGGATAAACTCAAACCGAAGCTGTTTTCGGTGCTGAAAACCTATACCCTTGCCCAGTTTGGCAAGGACGTGGTGGCAGGTATCATCGTTGCCATCATTGCGCTCCCCTTGTCTATCGCTCTTGCCCTCGCCTCGGGCGTGACCCCCGAGATGGGCATCTATACCGCCATTTTTGCGGGCTTCGTGATCTCCTTTCTGGGCGGCAGCCGTGTGCAGATCGCAGGTCCTACCGCCGCTTTTGCTACCATCGTAGCAGGTGTGGTAGCCGCAAACGGCATTGAGGGTCTGATGATCGCTACCCTGATGGCAGGCGTTATCCTGATTCTGATGGGCGTGCTCCGTCTGGGCAAGCTGATCAAATTTATCCCCTATCCCATTACCATCGGCTTTACCGCAGGTATCGCCGTGACCATCGTGGTAGGTCAGATCAAGGATTTTCTCGGCCTTACCATCGTCAGCGAGCATCCCCTGATCGAGACCACCGAAAAGCTCATGGGCGTGGTGGAGAACATCGCCACCTTTAACTGGCAGGCGCTGGTTGTGGGCGCGGTATCTCTGCTGGTGCTGATCCTTTGGCCACTGCTCCCCGGCTTCTTCAAGAAGATCCCCCCTTCTCTCATCGCAGTGTTGGTGGGCATCGCTATGGTGATGGGTCTGTCTATGAAGGTCAACACCATCGGCGATCTGTACACCATCCAAGGCGGATTCCCCAAGCTCACCCTTCCTGCATTCAACGGCGAAACCCTTGAGATCGCCCAGAAGGTTCTCCCCGACGCTTTCACCATTGCAGTGCTGGCGGCCATCGAGTCGCTCCTCTCCTGCGTGGTAGCCGACGGTATGATCGGCAGCCGTCACCGCTCCAATATGGAGCTGGTTGCTCAGGGCGCAGGTAATATCGCCTCTGCGATGTTCGGCGGTATCCCTGCCACCGGTGCAATTGCCCGTACCGCCGCCAACGTGAAGAACGGCGGCCGTACTCCCATCGCAGGTATGGTGCACGCAGTAGTCCTGCTGTTGGTGTTGCTGGTGCTGATGCCCTATGCGGCGCTGATCCCTATGCCCACCATTGCGGCGATCCTCTTTATGGTAGCCTACAATATGTGCGGCTGGCGCACTTTCGTCCGCATCTGCAAGACCGCTCCTAAGAGCGACGTGCTGGTGCTGGTCATCACCTTCCTCCTCACCGTGATCTTTGATCTGGTGGTAGCCATCATCGTGGGCATTCTCCTTGCCGCCGTGCTTCTCCTGAAGCGGATGAGCGACGTCACCCACGTGGAGGGCTGGAAGGACGGTAGCATCTCCGAGGAACTGGCAAACGTTCCCGCCAATGCTATGGTTTACGAGATCACCGGCTCTCTCTTCTTCGGTGCGGCGGACGAGCTGCTCTCCATCAATGCGGGAGAGGGCAAGAACTGTCTGATCCTCCGCATGGTGAAGGTTGGCTTTGTGGATGGCACCGTCCTCCACAATATGGAATCGTTGGTGGAGACTTGCAAGGCCCACGACGTGCAGATCATTCTGTCCCACGTCAACGCCCAGCCCTATGCCGCTATGAAGAAGGCAGGCATCATTGATCTGGTGGGTGAGGAATTCGTCTGCGAGCACATCGACGTCGCGCTGGCAAAAGCGACATCGCTGGCACCTGCCCCCGACACCGAACACACAACTGTATAATTGTATAAAAAGATCTGCTCCTTTGCAGAAAAGCAAGGGAGCGGTTTTTGTTGATCAATATTTGCTTGCTCCAAGCCTCTCCCTCCGGGAGAGGTGGCACGGCGAAGGCGTGTCGTAGAGGGAACTTTTAGCTTGCCCTCTCACCCGCTGACGCGGGAGCTCTCCCTCAGGGAGAGCCTTGGGCGTGTGATTACCAAATCTCGGTGGTATAGCCGTTCCACTGGGGGGGGGAGGTGAAGCCCAAATTGCAGACAGTGGAGGTGGGACGCTCAGGACTTTGGAATCAAAGTATACGTATCTCGTAAAGGAGTGGTATCCCATCCCGACATAGACGGATTGTAGTAGATTTTAACTCCCTGCTCCGGTGTTGCAAAGACATCTCCTCCAACTGTGGGAGCCGTTCCGTCAAAATAGACCTCTTTCAGATTCGGAAATGCGGTAAAAGCGATATCCGCTATAGACTCGACGCTTGCGGGAATTCTCAGCACCTCTACCTGACAGCCGGCAAAAGCACCGTAGCTGCCGATTTTCTTTAATCCGTCCTCGAAAATGATTTCTTTCACCGAACTGTTGCCGATGAATGGCGACCAACCCCATTTCTCAACCGTTTTGGGAATCCAAATTTTCTGAACGGCGATACAATTGCCAAATGCGTATTGTCCGATTTCCTTCAGATTCTTAGGAAGAATTACTTCTTCCAGTAATTCGCAGTTATGAAACGCTTCGTTAAGGATCAGTTGGATATTGTCTCCGAATCGCACCGTTTTCAGCTGTTTGCAACCGGTGAATGCGTAGGAGGCAATGTAGAGGACCGTGTCGGGCATTGCAACCGAAAGGATACTCGTTCCTGCAAAAGCCCGTTCTCCGATGAGCGTTACCGCTTTGCCATCTATGGTTGACGGAATTACCACCGTTTCGTCCTTGCCAATGTATTTGAGTATTGTGACTCCGCCATCCTCGCGCACCTTATATTCAAAATCCGACGCGGGATTGACATCGGCGGCATTGTATTCGGGAATGACATTGTCTTTGCTCTCGGTGGTGGTTTTCGTGGGCTCATCGTCCGCTGTATCGCATCCGGTCAACGGTGCAGTCAGCAGTGCGGCGAGGAGCAGGAGTGCCAGTGCTTTTTTCATATTTATCTCCTTTCGATTGGTCGATTACCAAATCTCGGTGGTATACCCGTTCCATTTTGGGGTGGTGAAGCCGGTAGCGCCTTCGTGGTAGTAGACGGTGAAGGGGGCTTTTTCTTCGGTCATAAACCATTCGGGCGCATTGCCTTCAAAATAGACCTTTTGGAGCGCAGTTGCGCCTTCAAACGCAGAATGCCAGAGGCTTTTTACTGACTTGGGAATGACGATTTCGGTCAGCCCGGTATTGCCGAATGCGCTCACGCCGATGGAAGTAAGTCCTTCGTTTAACGTGACTTTATGAAGGCTTGTGCAATCTTCGAAAGCACTGCGGTTGATCTTCTGAATGCTGTTAGGAAGTACCACTTCCTTTAGCTTTGTATTTGCAAAAGCAGCGTTGGGGATGAATTTTATCCCTTCTGCCAATTCAACTGATTCCAGTCCGGAATTCACAAATGTAGAGAGGGCATCATCCATAGGAACATTATCAAAACTATGTGCGGGGATACGGATGTGCTTGAGGGAGGTGCAATATGCAAATGCCACTCTGCCAATGCAGGTCAATGTATCGGGGAGTGATACCGAAGTGATAGTGTCGCACCGATGAAACGCGCCTTCGCCAATCACCGTTACGTTCTTCTCGTCAATCTTCTCGGGAATCACTACCGTTGTGTCGGTGCCGATATATCTCGTAATCGTAATGCCGCCATCCTCGCCCACCTCGTATTCAAAATCCGAAGCAGGATTGGCATCAGCGGCGTTGTATTCGGGGATGTTGTCGCCGTTGTCCTTGCTCTCAGTAGTAGTCTTGTCAGGCTCATCTCCACCCTCTGCCTTGTCACATCCTGTCAGCGGTGTTGCCAGCAGTGCGGCAAGAAGCAGAAATGCAAGTGCTTTTTTCATGGTTTTCTCCTTTCCATTGCAATCACCAAATCTCAGTTTTATACCCATTCCACTCGGGGGAGGTGAAGCCCTCAGTGCCTTCGTGGTAGTAGATGGTGAAGGGGGCACGGGATGATCCAATCAATTCTTCAAGCGAGGTATCTTCATTCTTAAACTCGGATGGTGCGTTTCCTTCAAATTTGACTTTTTTCAATGCAGTGCATTCATTGAAGGCAAATTCCGAACAAGCGGTAACCGTATTGGGAATCACAATTTCAGTTAAACTCGTGTTCTTTCTGAACGCTTGAACTTCTATTTTCTCTATTCCTTCGTTGAGAATAACAGTCTCCAATTTTTCACAAAGACTAAAAACATTGCGGGGAATGATCTTTACGCTTCCGGGGATTTTGATACTTTTAATATTGGTACCGCCAAATGCGGTTTCACCCAGTACGATAAGCCCCTCTTCCAGTTCTATAGTCTCCAGTCCGCTGAGAGCAAACGATTCCGATTGCCATTCCATTACAGACTTTGGAATCTTGATTTGCTTTAGCGAAGTACATTCAGCAAAAGCACGCATACCAATTTTGGCCAAGGTTGCAGGGAGTTGAATGGTTGACAGATTAGTACAACCTTCAAAAGCACTACCGCCGATCTCTGACAGGGAGTTCGACAATCTTACGGTTGTCAGTACCTTATTGTGCATAAATGCACCGCCTTCAATCACTTTAACCGTATTGGGCATGTCCAATGTGACTACCTTGGAATTATAAGCATACGAAAATGTATCTCCACCAATCACCGTTACATTCTTCCCATCAATCTTTTCGGGGATCACTACATCTGTGTCGGTACCGATATATTTGGTAATCGTAATTCCGCCATCTTCGCCTACCTTATACTCAAAATCCGACGCAGGATTGGCATCGGCGGCGTTGTATTCGGGGATATCGTCAGCTTTATTGTCGGTAGTGGTCTTGGCAGGCTCATCACTATCACCTTTGTCACATCCTGTCAGCGGCGTAGCCAGCAGTGCGGCAAGAAGCAGGAATGTCAGTGCTTTTTTCATATACTCACCTCATTAGAATAACTATGTGATAATTATAACACAATCAAGCGTTCTTGTCAATATGCGGTGTGGGTTGCTTTGCGGAAGTTAGACGAATTCTTTCATTTTTTCTTGATGGGACGGTTAAAAGGGGGCGTTTCATAGATTCTCGCAGAGCGAGAGAGATTTTCGGTCTGTGGGGTTGTATTTTTTATGACAGAATGATAGAATGGGAGCACAATCAAGGAATCGAGGTATTCATCTATGGAAAAACAAACGATGGGTAGCTTCATTGCCGCCCTGAGAAGAGCCGCCGGGATGACCCAGCGAGAGCTGGCAGAGCGGCTGAACGTATCCGATAAAGCGGTGAGCCGCTGGGAGAGGGACGAGTGCGCACCCGATCTGATGCTCATTCCCGTGATCGCCGATCTCTTCGGGATCACCGCCGACGAACTGCTGCGGGGAAGGCGGAAATCGCCCTCTGATGAGAACAATGTGCAGAGTGAAGCCCAACAGGAACGAGAGCGGACGCTCAGCGAAAAATCGGTGCGGGCATTGGCCAAGAAAAAGCTGGAGAAGCTCCGCGCGCTCAGTCTGGTGAGTGGCGGCATCGGAATTGCAGGTCTGGTGGTGGCTTTGATTTGCGACTCCGTGTTTTTTGCCAGCAAGCTGGGCTTCTTTCTCTCCCTTCTGTTTTACGTTGCCGCTATCATCGTGGAGGTTATTGCCATCGCATCCTTCTTCTCGTCTATGGACACCATCGCCACATCCTCGTTTTATTCCTCTGCAGAGGAGCGGGATCGGGCGCTCACTGATCCGTATCGTATGAAGGGATTTGGGTGGAGCAGTGTGATCTTCACTGTCATCGGAGGATTGATGGGTATGGTGCTTCCCTTGGCAGAGGCACCGCCTTATCACGGGGGGCATATCGCGCCCTTGGGTGGTGCGATTTTGCTGGCGGCCCTCGGCGCGGTGCTGGCTTTCCTCCTCTGCCGCTTCGTGATCCGTCCGCTGCTGGAGAAGAAAGCGATCCTTCCAACGCCTGCTCCACTTACCCGGCGGGATTTGGCTCTCCGCAAAATCGTGAAAAAGCACGCTCTGATTCTTGCCATTCTCCTCACCGTCACCGGCGTGGGAGCGGTGATCTTCAACAGCATCGGTGTCACCGCATACGCCAAAGCGAAGGTATTCCACGATTATGACAGCTTTGTGGAGTATATGGAAGAGGGGCAGTATCGGGAGCAGGGATTGAGTGAGCAGTATATTGCGGAAATTAAAGAAAATATGGATGAAGATCCCGTCTACGAAGTTCTGCTGGACGAAAACGGAAGAGAACTTTGCCGATACCGTGAGTATTACCACAATGCGGTGGTGAAGATCACCTATTCTTTCGACAACAGCGACGACGGTCTGCCGGTCAAGGCTTACACCGATCGGGCGATGGAATGGGCGTACGATATTCGGCAAAGCGTGAACATTATCCTCATTCTCCTTGCCGGCGCCGAGGCGGCGGTCTGCGGCATCCTCTGCTACAGAAAAAGCAGAAAGGTGTAAATCCCCTTGCTTTTTCCCTGACTTTGTGGTAAACTGTAGAAAAACACACTTGCGAGGTCAGTATGAATTTTGATGAATCCATTGCGCTGCAACACAGCGGAAAACTCTATATTGCCGACACTCCCGAGGTTGCCAAGGTGCAGCAGGGATGTCTCGACCGCCTCTACGATTATAACCACACCCGTCCCACCGAGCCTGAAAAGCGGAAGGCACTACTGAAAGAAATGTTCGCCGAGATCGGTGAGGGCTGCTATATCGAGCCTCCCCTCCACGCCAACTGGGGCGGACGGTTCGTGAAGATGGGCAAGAACGTCTACGCCAACTTCGGTCTGACGATGGTAGACGATGGCGAGATCACCATTGGCGACGGCTGTATGTTCGCCCCCAACGTGATCCTTGCCACCGCAGGGCATCCCATCAACCCCGAGCTACGGGCGCAGGTCTATCAGTTCACCAAGCCCATCCATATCGGCAACAACGTCTGGATCGGCGCGGGTGCGGTAGTGCTCCCCGGTGTCACCATTGGCGATAACACCGTCATCGGTGCGGGCAGCATCGTCACCAAGGACATCCCTGCCAACGTGGTAGCCGTCGGCAATCCCTGCCGAGTGGTTCGTGAGATCGGCGAGCACGATAAGGTTTACTTCTTCCGAGGCGAAAAGATCGAGCTTTAAGCGAACCAATCCTCTCCTTCGTGCATAGAATGACAGCAGACCCCATCAGGGCAAATCCCGGGGGTCTGCATTATTCTGTGAAAATAAAGGAGAATCAAATGGCAACTTTCCGTAATCAGGCAACGCTTTCCTATAACGGGTCGTCTACCACCTCCAACGTGGTAGTGGGCGAAATCACGCAGGTCCTCTCTGCGGCCAAATACGCACCGGTGGATCGCTATCAGACCGGCGATCAGCTCACCTTTGTGGTGAGCATCACCAATGCGGGAACCGCTCCCTTTACCGCCCTCACCGTCACCGACGATCTGGGCACCTACGAGTTCGGCACCGAAACCCGCACGCCTCTCACCTACGTGGATGGCTCGGTAGCGCTCTATCAGAACGGTATTTTGCAGGAAGATCCTGCGGTCACCGCCGGACCTCCTCTGGTGGTCGGCGGCATTGCCGTCCCCGCAGGCGGCAACGTGGTGCTGATCTATCAGGCGAGGGTAAATGAGTTTGCCGATCCTTCGGGAGAGGGAACTATCACCAATACTGCCACCGTCACCGGCATCGGGCTGTCTGCTCCCATCGAAATCAGCGAGACGGTGAGCGGAGAGAGCGCCGTACTGCTTTCCATCACCAAGGCCGTCGCACCCGTTCCCGTAGCCGAGAACGGTCGCCTCACCTACACCTTCGTGATCGAGAACTACGGCACCCGTCCCGCCGTTGCAACCGACAATCTGATTGTCACCGACAGTTTCGATCCCATCCTCACCGATCTGGCGGTCACCTTCAACGGCACCGCTTGGACTGCGCCCGCTCAGTACACCTACGATGAGACAACCGGTCTCTTCGCCACGGCGGAAGGGCAGATTACCGTCCCTGCTGCCACCGTCACCCGTGATCCCGTCACGGGCGCTTTCACTACCGTCCCCGGTGTAGCCACGCTGGTAGTCACCGGAACCGTATAAGGTAATCGAGGATCGGTTGGAACCGATCATCTTCATCCCATTGAAAAAGCCCTGCGAGACATCGCAGGGCTTTGAACTTATTGAGTCAGTCCCACCAAAAGGAGGGTGCAGGCTACGCCCGAGGGCTGAAGGACGTCGGTCTTGGACTCGCCGCCCCAATCGCCTGTGCAGAAGTAGGGATCGTAATAGCCGTTGGCGTTTTTCGTGGCAAGGGTCTTATCCAGTACCTTTGCCATATAATCGGTACCCTTGGTGGTTCCGTTGGGATCGATGGACTCGAACAGCAAAAATCCTCGCTGCAGCCATCCGATGCACCACGCCTTGAAGATGGGGTTGCCGTGCATAGATACGTTGCTTCCGCTGACACGGAACATATGGCTGACGGTGGCGTTATAGGTGGCGCGGGTCTCGGTAAGATAGCGGCTCTCGCCGGTGATGCGGTAGAGCAAACTGCCTACGCCCAGCATCGTGCCCTGATTGTAGGCGGCCTTCCACGCATTGATGCTGCCGGTGGAGGCATTAATGCTATCGCTGTAGAGATTATTCTGTAGCATTACGTCACGGCACCATTCGTAGATCAGCTTACCCTTTTCCAGATACTCGGTCTTGCCGGTCATCTCGTAAGCAGAGAGGAAGGCGATGGCGATCGGACCGTCGGCACAGGTGTTCTTACTGCTGAAGGATTTGTCCCAGTAGATGCCGCCGCCCTGGACGTCATCCCATCCGGTCCAGAAGAATTCCAGCATCTCCTCGGCACGGCGAAGATAGCCCTCCTCGCCCAGCAAGGTGTAGGCGTTGAGGTATTGGAGGCAGATCCAAGCATCGTCATCGTAGTAATAGTCACCCGCCGAGCCTCTGCTGGCATTATAATAGGAAACGGTGTAGGTTCCGGTGGGGGTGGTGATTTTGCCGTTGACCTTGTAGGCGGTCATTGCGTGATCCAGAAGGTCTACGTAAATGCGGTAGATCTCACCGTCGGTGGGATTGGTGCGGTATGCCTCGGCGACAGCTTCCAGGAAGGAGGCGGCGCCCCAAACGAAGGCGGTGCCCGAGCCGGGCTGATCGTGGACGGTGTGGGAAGCGCGGACGTAGTAATCCTTGATGGAACGTTTCACCAGTTCCATACCTGCCGTAGCGTAGGTGGAGCTCGCAAATCCCTCTTGATCAGCCAGCTCCATGGCGGGAGTCTTGGGCAAATCCCGGGCATAGAGGGTGATTTCTGCCATCTGGGTCTGACCGGTAGGAGAACGGAGGGTGAAACGGAAGTATTGGTAGTCTCCGGGGATGGAGAGGGGGAAGAAATATTCGGTGAAATTCTGACGTCCCAATCCGCCGGAGGAAATATCGCTGACCGTTATCCAATTCTGACCGTCCAGAGAGGCTTCCAAGAGCCAAGAGGCGGGACGGCGGTCATAGTTGGCGGTATCGTTGGCGGTGGACAGGGAATAGCCGCCGATGGGCATAGCTTTGTCCAGCTTCCAGACGATGGTATAGCCGGAGGTGCCGGTGCAAAGCTTGGTAGACAGATCGCTGTCGAAGAGCTTTTCTGCCGTTTCGTTAGCAAATCCGCCTGCCGAGGAGGAGAGCATCGTCACATGTCCGTCGTTGCGGACGGGATAGAGTGTATTCCAGGAGAGCGTTGCAGGGAATTTGGGCGTTTCGGGTGCCGTGGTGATCGGCTTTGTGGTAGTCGTGACAGGTTTGGTAGAAGTCGTCACCGGCTTGGTGGTGGTTGTGACAGGTTTTGTGGTGGTAGTCACCGGCTTGGTGGTAGTCATCACCGGCTTGGTGGTAGTTGTCACCGGTTTGGT
>JAFTMF010000159.1 GCA_017452565.1 Clostridia bacterium | reverse complement strand
CTTCGGGGGCTCCTGATCCTCGGTCTGATCGGGCACATCGGGGATATCAGGAACATCGGGAACATCAGGAACATCAGGAACTTCAGTTGTTCCTATAGTGGTAGTAGTACCCACGATTGTTTTGTCCTCTTCTTTTTCGGAACGTTCAGTAGTAGTTTCGCCCTCCGCTTCGTCATCATCGCCCGTATACGGCTGCTCATTGCAGGCAACCAAAGACGTGCAAAGAAACAGTGCGGCTAACAAAATACTAATCGTGTTCTTCATTGTTTTTCTACTTATCGGTTATATTTACACCCATTATAACACCATACGGTGTTATTGTCAACACCTTACGGTGTTTTTTTGTATAATAAAATTGCATACTAACAGATGGAGGGCGCAATGTTTATTTACAGAAGAGTACGGGATCTGCGAGAAGATCACGATAAAACGCAAAAAGAAATCGCTGCCCTCTTGAATATGCAGCTCACCGTTTACCAACGTTACGAGCGAGGCGAACGGGAGCTTCCGCTGTGGGCAGCCATTAAACTGGCGGATTATTATCAGGTCACGTTGGATTATTTGGTAGGTCGGGAATAACGATATACGCAAAAAAAGAGAGGCATCACGCCTCTCTTTTTCGTTTCTTACTTCTTTTTGCGGATCAGGGCAATTACCACTACCACTGCGGCAACGGCTACCGCCGCAATCACGGCGATGATCACGCCGAGGTTTTCTCCCTCGCCGTCGGTGTCATCCTCGTCTTCCTCGTCCGCTTCGTCCTCGGTGGGAGCGGTGGTCACGGGTTTGGTATCCTCGGGAGTATTGGGTTTGTCGGTTGCATCGGGCTTGGGGAGCTTGTCCACGGTGCGAGTCTCGAAGTGGTCACAGTTGGCGCATACTCTCTTCTCCTCGCCCTCCTCGCTCTCGGTGGGCGCCTTGGACTGGGTCCACTCCCCGAAGCTGTGATCGGTAGCATCCACTTCATCAGCTACGTAGCTGTCGCCGCAATCGCAGGTGAAGGTGGTATATCCCTTCTCGGTGCAGGTGGGTGCGGTGAGGACTGCCTTGTACTCGTGCTGATGGGGCTTGGTAGCGTTATCGGCCAAGATGTAGGTGCTGAAATGCTCCAGCTCTACCGATACCGTCCGATCGGAGCTGTTGACAGTTCCCTGCAATGCCTCCAGATTGCCGTCGGCGTTCAGATAATACACGGTCACGTCGTTGCTGTAACCGTCGGGAAGTGCGAATACAACCACCAGTTTGCCGCTAGGCTGAACGGCTACGTTATCCTTGGTAGCGGTAAACTCAAAGGCAACGAACTTTTCTGCAACGCTGGCCATTGCATCGGCTACTGCATCAAACAGATCGCCGCTGACAATCTCCTCTACCTTCACGGTGGTGTTGCCCTCGAAGCAATCGTTGGAGGGGATCTCCACCTTGTCTCCTTCGGGAATATCGTAATAGATATCATCGAAGGACTCGGGCTGCTCATCCTCGGTATAATTCACGCAAGAGATGATGCGGACGATTTCGCCGTTCATCTCAACGGTGTATTTTCTGCCAAAATCATCGTAGGAAAGGATCGTATAATATCCCTCGGGGCCGTCTTGGTAGACAACACCGTCATATTCGATCTTTGCAGGCCACTCCAAGGACTCTGCATATTCCCATTCATCCACTCCGTCGGGCAGAACGTCGCTGAGATAGCCGTAGGAGATGTGACGGTAATATACGTCGTAGGTCTCGCCGTTATGGATGTAGCCCAGATACTCACGGTCGGGCAAAGATCCACCGAAGCCGCCGTAGAACTGGAAAGTGTAGGTTTGAGTATCTGCGTTGAAGAAGGGAATCACTTCGACAATCTCTCCGCTGTCATCATCCCAAATATCCGTGTTGTAATCGCGGTTGCCCAACTCTCGCAGTTCCTGAATCTGATTGTCGGTAATGACGAAATGCTCCTTCAAAACCGCATCAAATTCCTCAGCGGGAACGGTTACGGGCTTCCACATATCATCATCGTCCCAAGAAATAAACTTGTCGCTGGCAATGCGAATCATATAATGGTAATCATAATCGTAAAAATGATCCAGCAGATCCAGTTCCTCTTGGAACTTTTCCGCCATGGGATCGCCTGCAGCCGATACAGGCATTGCCAGTACGAAGCAAATACACAGTACCACTGTCAAAATACCAAAAAATTTCTTCATTTTCTAAAAACCTCCACATAGATGTCATTGCGGTTCATTATAGCACAATGAACGAAACTTGTCAATCGCTACCGCAGGGAAATCACAGATCAATCACCGCAGTGCCGTCGATCATACGGTAATGGCGCTCCACGCAGCCAAGCTCACTCATCCAGCCGCGAACGATCACCGTCTGTAGCCGTCCGGTATCGTAGCCGCCGGGGCCAAAGTTGTCCCACACCCACGAGGGGGTGCACCATAGGCAAAAGCGGGGACGGATCGCCTCGTAAACCTCTTTTTCCACGCCGTTCTGTCCGTGATGGGCCATTTGGCAATAATCGGCACGCATCATCGACGGGGACAAGGTATCCACCAGCTGTCTGCCGCCTTCCACCCCCAGATCGCCTAAGATCAGCACCCGCGTTTCCCCGATCTCCACCCGGTAGACTACCGAGGAATTATTGATGGGATTGTTGGTGATCTTCTCGTCGGGGGTCTGCAATATCCGAACGGAAAAGCCATCGAAGTCATAGAGGTCGCACAGCTCCGCCGTTACTGTGGGGATTATCTTGTCAGCGCAAACCTTTCGCAGACGGCTTGAAACCTCCAGCCCTTCGCCGGTGGAATCGTGAGCCGCAAACCATTTATCCTGCGGGAAGTTGTAGCAGACTTTGTCTACGGTAATATCGCTATAGTTTGCAAGGATGGCATGGCAGGCATCCACGTGATCTTTGTGGGCGTGAGTGAGAAACCAAGTGTCCACGTGACCGCCCAGTCCGAGAAGATACTCGTGCAGGTACTCCGCTTCGACGGCAAATCCGCCGTCGAAGACGATCAGCGAAGACTCGCTCTCGAAAATGAGCGAGGTATTGATAGTATCGGTCACCGATTTTAACATATGTAGCTTTGTCATAACAGCCTCCTTATAGGATTCGTTTGGCTTTATTATACTCCCGACGATGCAGGTTGTCAATGCAATCCAAAAAACCTGTTGAGATCATTCGAAATAAGCCCGCTTTATTACGGTTTGCCCCCAATCGCACCGATCTGATAAAAACGTCCACCTTCAACCAACAGCTGAAGATGGACGTTTTGCTTTCAGATGCAGAATAACACAGAATTTTGTCATCTGCTCCGCTTAATTTGCGGGAATCTCAATTGTTTTTCCGGAGTTTATAACCTTTCCGGCATTTCCCGCTCCTCCGTTGGATCCGGAAGAACCAGATCCTTCACAAGAGCAGGTATATTTTTCGGTGCTGTGGACACCGCCGCTGCCGCCGTTACCGGCTGCACCCCGTTTTCCGGCGGTACTGCCGTTACCGCCACTACCACCGTTGCCGCCGTTGCCGCCGTTGCCACCTTTGCCGCCGCAAGTACAGGCTTGTCCGTAATAATTGCAGCCTTTTCCGGTTACGGTATCGTCGCAAGAGCCGCCGATACCGCCAACACCGCCATTACCGCCATTGCCGCCGCTACCTCCTGCGCCGTAGTTGGAGGATTGCAGCACGCCGTGAGCATTGGATTCTACGGTAATATCGTAACTCAGATGACCGGCATCGCTCATACCTCCGTCACCGCCGTTGCCACCGTTTCCGCCATTGCCACCTTTGCCGCCGTTGGAGCCGTAAGTCCATCCTGCGCCAAACATCCAGCTGCCTTTATCTGCATTACCGCCGGTTCCTCCGACACCGCCATTACCTCCGTTGCCACCGTTTCCGCCTTTGCCGCCATTGCCAACCTGCAGATGCAGTGTGCCTTCGTGCACAACCACGCGGCAATCCGGATTCAGCGGAAGACCGCCGTCACCGCCATTGCCACCGTTTCCGCCATTGCTTCCTGCAGTGCCGGAGCCGGCAGTGCCTACAGGCTTGGATTGCGTTACGAAAATACTGCCGTCGCCATAGGAGCCGGTATTACCCACAGCACCGTGTGCACCGTCGCCTCCGCTGCCGCCATTGCCACCAATCAGCTTCACGGTACCGGCACCGTATTTCTCAACGTGGGAAGCTACCAGTGCAGTACCTCCGATACTGCCAATACTGCCGTTATATCCGGTAGAGGCATTGCCCACTTGTCCGTTCAAGCCCTGCCCTCCCAAAAAGGTGATCAGAGCGTTTCCATCCAACTGCAAGGTGGAGTTTGGAGCAGAGATTGCGGGTGAATTATTCGCAGCCGTAACGGAATTGTTTTGTCCGCTACTTTTGATAGTCAGACTCCGACCGTTTTCACAGAAAATTGTTCCTCTGGGAGAATCACCTGTGATATTCATATTTTCTAAAACGATCGTCAAAGGAAGATTGTTATGAGATGCTACTACGATATTCAGGGAAGAATACACGCTTCCTTCTTTTCCGCGGAAAACGACCTGCGTTACGTCTCCGCCGATGGTAACCGTCTTGCCGATCACCTGAGAAGAGCGACCGGACAGATCGATGACAACGTTCTGCTTATCCGCTCCCGTATAATTCAAGTTTTCTTCCACTTCCGTCAGATACACGCCCGTATCCGTATCGGGCTCAGCAGACGGGCCAAAAATATCGGATACGTTGGGGAACGTAACGTCCTCAAACATATCCTTGACGTCTTCCGGAAGCCCGGGGATATAGGCACAAGAAGACAAAAAAGTAACTAAGAGTGAAATAATCATGCAAAATGCAAGTTGACGAAACGCAATTCGAATTTTCATCGCGACGCCCTCCTTTTTTCGTATTCTATCTTTGATTATAACACAATTTTCTCTATTTGCAACCACTCTGCGCAAAAAAGACAAAAATCCCCTTTCAGTATATGTAGCTTTGGCATAGCAGCCTCCTTGTGGGATCCGTTTGGCTTTATTATACTCCCGATGACGAAGTTTGTCAATGCAAGCAAAGGGAACCATTTTCTCATAGATTTATGCCTAAGCGCTTTACAAAATTCTTACAATCTGCTATAATAAAGTATCCATTGACGGAAAGGAATATCATCTATGAAAAAACTGACCAAACTCACTGCGCTCCTCCTGGCCGGTCTGCTCAGCATCTCTGTGTTCGCGGCTTGTAATGACGGCTTCGACTACACCGAAGAGGATGAGGACGAGGATGACGAAAAGGTTACCACTACTACTACAGCATCCACCACTACCGCTGCTACCACGACCACAACTGCGGAAAATGCCGACGCTCCCACCCCCGTCACCACCGAAAAGAAAGAAGACGAAGACAAACCCGTCACCGGTGCTCCCGTGGATGAGATAAATCCGCTGCCCACCCAGCCCGACGTTATGCCTTCTGAGATCTATCAGCGGCTGATTACCGCCGAAAATGCCATAGTTTCCGCCGAATTTTATGAGAACGAGTGGCAGTGTTCTCTTTACAAATACGGTGATCTGGTAGAATACTACGAGTATGACTACGGTCAAAAAATATCCTTCACTAAGTACTACAACATCGCCACCCAAACGGTTTATTACGAGATGGATGGCAAATGGTACTCCATGCGAGACTACTTCGGCACCTTCGCAGACTTGATGGAAGAGTACGGATTTGGCAAAGACAGCATCTACTTCCAGGATCACAATTTCGATCACTATGATTCCTCTTTCTGCCGCTATGATTTGAAAGAATCCCTGCTGGATCCTCAGAACGGACTGCTTTGGGGCAGATTGTTCTATCCTTATCCCGGCGAAGATTCCGAATGCTATAATTTCCAGTGCCAGCGGGTAGATCAAGACAATGAAAGCTACAGCTTTGAAGTGGACAGTGGGTACGAAGTTCAGTTGCCCGACGACGTGATCGCACAGTAATCCCTCTATACCGGACCAAACAGCCATAACAGATGCGCTGAGATCCTCCCCTTAAAGTAGATACTCAAAAACTTGATGTTTTCGAGGCTGCTTTAAGGGGATTATTTTGAGATGGGATGGTTGGCTTTATGATAGTACGGTAGGTGGGATTTGGAAAGAGGAATCCACCGATTTGACAAACGCTCCCAATTATGGTATACTATCGGTATATTCCTATTATTAATCACCCTACTGCAGAAAGGATCGACTATGCTCAGAAAGCTCTTCTCTCTTCTTCTCCCACTCATTTGCCTCCTGCTTTCCGGTTGCAACAAAGAGACTCTCTACTTTGACTCTCCCGAGGAAGCGTATCAAGAAGGATTTGAACAGCCTTACAACGTCCGCTCAGTCATCGACTGCATTGAGGTGGATGAACATCACGTTTTTTGGCTGGCTGTCATCGACACGCCCGATCAGCCTCGCATTCTGGAAGCTGTTACAGAAGTCAAGGATGGCAAATACCGCCTCATTGACCGCCATCATTTTACGCCGCTGAATTCAGCAAGTGCGAACACGATAAGCGGAGAATTCATCAGCTGGCAGACCGAGCCACTGGATGAAAATGACGAAAAACGATTGGTATGGATCTGGGTCGATACGAATTCACTCACCACCAAAGAGCGTGAGCAGTACACTTGCAAGGATTACACCATTCTAAGCGGTGAAAATACGATTCAAGCTACATTGGTCTACTATATTTTAGAAGCAGAATAACCCACGGAGTTCCCTATGATCCGCAAAGCATATTTGGAAATCACCAACGTCTGCAATCTTTCCTGCACTTTTTGCCATAAAACCGCACGCACGCCCCGCACGATGACCGAGGCAGAGTTTGACGCGCTCACCGATCGCCTTGTGGGCATCCGCCACCTCTATTTTCATCTGATGGGCGAGCCTACCATCCATCCCCTGCTCCCCCGCTTCATCGAAATCGCCAAGGCGAAGGGCTTTTTGCCTATGCTCACTACCAACGGATCGCTCCTTGCTAAAAAAGGCGAGGATTTGCTGGCAAATCTTCCCCACAAGATCAGCATTTCCCTCCACGCCCCTGCGGCAAACGCCGCTTTCGGTGATCCTGCCTATCTGTCTACCGCCATCGACTTTGCCCGTCGGGCATCGGAGGGTGGATGCATCATCGCCCTGCGGCTGTGGAATCTTGGCTCCGACGAAGAGGCGGAGAATGCGCCGATTTTGGACACTCTCCACGCCGCATTCCCGGGAGAGTGGGTGCCGGTGCGACGGGGCAACGGATTTGTCCTTGCCGAAAAACTCTTTTTGGAGTGGGGGGAGCAGTTCGACTGGCCCGATCCTGCCGCTGAATCCCTACCTGCGGATGCGCCCCTCTTTTGCCACGGTCTCAGAGATCAGATCGGCGTGCTGGTGGACGGAACGGTAGTTCCCTGCTGTCTCGATGCCGATGGAAATCTGGCGCTGGGCAATCTTTTTGAGAGGCCGCTCGCCGAAATCCTCGCCACCCCACGGGCAAAGGCGATCTACGACGGCTTCACCCGTCACCGCGCCGCCGAGGAGCTCTGCCGCAGATGCGGCTATGCACGGCGGTTTACGAGATAAAAAGCCTCTCCCTTCGGGAGAGGTGGCGCGCCGCCGGGCGCGTCGGAGAGGGGCGTAAGCAAACTTCCCTCTCAGTCCCCGCAGTCGCTTCGCTTTCTGCCGGGACAGTTCTACCGACGGGAGAGCCTTATTCCCCCCAAAAAGCCCCGAAGGAAATTCCTTCGGGGCTGGTTTTATGCGGGCTCGGCGAGCGCTTCGGTCACTCGGTTGCCCTTGTTTGTTACTTTTTATCCGAGCTTGACAAGACCATCCACTACCTGCTGACAAATGGAGTCGTAATACGAATCCTCCGTGGAAGCAACGGCACAGATTGCAAACTTCATCAGACGATTCTCTCCGGAATAGATTTCATAATATCGGATTTCACCTTCTTTTTTGCCTTTGGCGCTGAGTTCGTGCTTTGCAGAAAACGTCTCCATTCCGGTAGACACCCGCTCCAAGCGGATATTATCCAGATCAATAACGGCATCATTATCTAAAGTATAATTTTCAGCAACGATCCCGTAATCGTATGTTCCGAAGTATGCATCATCACAATTGTAATAGAAAGAATACCAAAATTGAATAGGAACACGTATTTCTCCCGAAGAATAGTCATAATCATAATCGTCGGGGAAAGTATTCTTGTTTATGATACCGCCATAGAAATGGTATTGTGTAATACTGTTTTTCTGATCTCCCAAATCGGTTACCACGATGGGAGCAGTGTTCTTCCTTTGAAAGACTGTGTAAAATTCCAAAAACTCTTGCATAGAGGGGCGGGATATGCTCATCTCTACATACGGGCCATAAATTATGTCCGAATGATCCTCATTATCCGGATCGTCATCGGGGAGATTGCCTATTTCTTCCTCGCTCAGCTTACAACCCGTGCAAATACCGTCTACAATGTTGTGCGGTACGGTCGGAGACCATTCGTTATACCAGTCATTGCAAATCTTGCAGGTGTAGCGTGTTTCGTCGCCGTAACGGCAGGGGTGATCGCTGGGAATTACTTCTACCTCATACTCGTGAGTGCAGATCGTCGCCTCGGGGAGCACGATTTCGGGTGCGTTTCCAAAGCTGATTTGAATTTCAAAAACGCTTTCACAGGGCTCTTCCCTAAATTGCTCCTTATGCCGCACCACACGCAGGGTGTAAACGCCATCTTGGAAGGTAAGTGTGCCTTCTGCATCCTCACACTTGAATTCCTCTATCTGCTCTGCGATAAATTCCTCGGTGAACTTGTAGCCGTCAGCAGTCTTTTCATAGTGTTCATCTTCCAGCCAATTCACCGCCATATAAGCCTTACACCAATGTGCCCAAGTTGCATTGTCCCCTCGCAATTCACTGGTAAACCACAAATCGTTTCTATTGTAATAGACACACGGTTTGTCTCCACCTACGTCGTAATAGCGCACGTGTTCAGGCTCACCGTCTCCGTAATTCAGGGTAGTAAACAAATCTCCTCGACGAGTCATCTCGGTAACGTGGCTTGTTTTCACGCTACCATCTTGGAAATATATAGTTCCGACCTCTCGATACACGACGTTCGGCTCACTCAGCAGCCGCTCATACAACTGACTGGGCGAAGACATCGCCACTGCGGGCGGTATACAGTCGTGATCGCCTGTAGACGAGCTTGCCGAAGTGGGGTCCATCCCCTTCAACAGCGAGGGAAGCGCAATGGCAGTGCCCAGCAAAAGTAGTGCACACATTGCATACACCGCAATCGCCTTCGAAAACCGTCTGATGTGGACTCGCTTGCCCACCGCCGGGGTGTGCAGAGGAGTGCCGGTGATCAGCGCCGCCTTCAACTCCGGGGATGCACACAGCTTCCCTTTCATTCCCTGAAACTGCGCTCTCAGCGGATCGCGGTCATTGGTAATAGTTTCTCGATCAAACATCAATTCCTTCTCCTTTCAATAATTCTCTCAGCAGATTCCGACCGCGGTTCAGGCGCACTCGAAAAGTTCCGGGACGAAGTCCCATCGCCTTTGCGCAGGCATCGGAATCCATTTCTTCGATGTAATACAGCTGGAGGGGGATGCGGTATTTGGCAGGCAAGCTGAGCAGTGCCTCATACACCGTCGACTGTCCCTCGGACATTGCCGGCAGATCGCCCACCTCGTCCAGACTGATGGTAGCATTGCGAAACGATGCGGTGAGATAGTGCTTACAGCAGATCAGCGTGGTACGGATGAGCCAAGCCTTCAGGTGCTCCTCCTCGTTGAAGGTGCGCTCCTTTTGGAACAGGCTGAGGAACACCTCCTGCACCACCTCTTCGGCTGCCTCCTCCCTCCGGGTGCGGGAGAGGGCGATTCGCCATACCATATCTGCGTAGTTCTCCACAATTTGCGCGCGATCATCTTGCGGATCTTTCATCTGTATCGCCTCCTTTCACCTATAACTGGTGAAAAACGCCCGTTTTGTTACAAAGGGGAAAGAATTTTTTTCGTTTTTATTGTAGCATAGTCGAGTGGGACGGTCAAGACCAAAGAGAAGCCCCGAAGGAATTCCTTCGGGGCTGAGTTTATGGGGGCGCGGCGAGTGCTATTGAAGCCGCTCCTTTGGGTTTAAATTCAATCATTTCGTCAATATATAACTCCGGTATCGTTGGAAACGTACAAAGCGATTTGAATTCTACGTTCCCCTTCGCTTCCTATAAAAGAAATCTGGACACCATTTTTGAGAAAAATCAGATTTCCCAATTGGGCTGACTCTGCCCAATCCAGCACCTTGTAATCGTTTGCCAACAGAGCGCTCATAATAACCACGTCAGACTCGCTACCGTTCACACCGAACACCTCGATAGTTCTCTTCTCTCCTACCACAGAGGTGAGATACCATCCGCCGTTATCATAATCGGGGTATGCGGTAAACCAGTATTCACAGCCATCTTTTTCGTAAATGTAGCAACCGAATCCCTTATTACCTTTATACTCTGACAGATCGCATTCTTCCCGAATCGCAAGAAGCGGGAGGGACAGATTGGTATGTTCGTTCAGTTCCTTCACTGCTTCCAAGGAATCGGGATGGGGCTCACGCTTCTCATAACGAGGACATCCGCTGTAGAAAGCAGCAAATCGGTAGCCTTCCTCCTCGCTGTAGCCATCCACGGGGCTGTAGGTAGCGTAGAATTGATCGTACATCACCTCGGACAGCGGTTCAATTTTACCGTCGCCACCTACGCCTTGCACGATATAATCGGGACGGTAGACAACCTTCACAATCTCGCGGTCTCCGTTATCGTGATAGATTTCAAAGGTTTCGCCATTGCCGTAGTTGCTGTATACCACACGTACGATTTTCGCCTTTTCCACGGCAACCGATGCAATCGTTCCATCTACCGACACGCCGCCGGGATAGGATTCGGTTAACGTCGCAGAACCATCAAAGTCAATCGTGTACACATCGCCGGCAAGAGGACGGTCTATCTCTTCAGGCAGATCAAAAAAGGGCAAATAGCCGCCATAGAGAAGAGTCGCCATTTCTTTCTTATACTCGCCGTAATCGTATCCAGCGGTCACGGTTATTTGTTCCACCACGTCAGGAACGGGATCAATAGACGGATTGGATTGGGCGGGATCGCTTGTAGACGAACCTGCCGGCATAGGACCTTTCCCCTTCAATAGCGAGGGGAGTGCAATGGCAGTGCCCAGCAAAAGTAGTGCACACATTGCATACACCGCAATCGCCTTCGAAAACCGTCGCACATGAGTTCTCGTGCCCACCGCAGGTCTGCGCAACGGCTCTCCATCAATCGCCGCCGCTTTTAACTTAGCGGAGGCTCGCAGACCGTTTCTCAGCCCGTGGATGCGTTCGTCCAGCGCATCGGGCTCTTGATTATTTCTATTTTTCTCAAACATCAATGCCATCTCCTTTCAAAATCTCGCGAAGCATCGCTTTGCCTCGGCT
>JAFTMF010000158.1 GCA_017452565.1 Clostridia bacterium | reverse complement strand
GGTGGAAGCCATCCTATTTTGGAACGGCATCATTTCCGTCTATCTCACCTCCCGCAGATTGGGATTGCGGCTGCGGGTGATCGGCATCTTGTGCGGACCGATTCCTATTGCCCATCTCTTTGCGCTGGGCGCTATTTTGCGGGAAGTGAATCGGGAAATCCGCGCAGAGATCGAGCGGCAGAGCCTCGACAAGGAAAGAGCAGCCGAGAAATGCTGTGCTTGCCGTTACCCTCTGCTGATGGTACACGGTGTCTTCTTCCGTGACACCAATTTCTTCAATTACTGGGGACGCATCCCCGAAGCATTGGAGATCAACGGCGCGCGGATCTATTACGGCAATCATCACTCCGCCACCTCGGTGGAGGACTCCGGCCGGGAACTGGCAGAGCGCATCCGACAGATCGTTTTGGAGACGGGATGTGAAAAGGTAAACCTCATCGCTCACTCCAAGGGCGGGCTGGATTGCCGCTACGCCATTGCAATGGAAGGTGCTGCTCCTTACGTGGCATCGCTGACCACCATCAACACGCCTCACAGAGGCTGCGAGTTTGCCGATTATCTCCTGCACGTCCTCCCCGACTCCTTAAAGGAGCAGGCGGAGAAAGCCTACAACGGTGCTATGCGAGCCTTCGGCGAGGAATCCCCCGACTTTTTAGCGGCCGTGGAAGATCTCACCGCCCAAGCCTGCGGGAAGCTGAACGAGCAGCTTGCACCTTTGGAAGCAAATTTATACCGCGATATTGCATCTTCCGATGAAAACCTGCCTGCAGCGCAAATCTACCGCCAAAGCGTGGGCTCCCGACTGGATCACGCATCGGGCGGCACCTTCCCGCTGAACTTTTCCTATCATTTGGCCGCCAGATTTGACGGCCCCAACGATGGACTGGTGTCTGAAAAATCCTTCCAATGGGGCGAGGACTACACCTTCCTCACTCCCGCCGGCAAAAACGGCATCTCCCACGGTGATATGATCGATCTGAACCGCATCGATCCCGACGGCTTTGACGTACGGGAGTTTTACGTCAAGCTGGTCAGCGATCTCAAGAACAAAGGGTTTTGACCACCGCAAAATAAAAATAGGACTTTGAAAAAAGTCCTATTTTTTATTTTCCCCTTGACAAACACGCAAATCTATGCTATACTGTATGCACAATTAAAAAATAACGTAGTTTGTACTCGTTTTTGTAAATGGTTTGATAGGCTTCGGGAGAAGTCTGCCCATTTGCAGGAAACGAGTTTTTTGTTTCCGCTGGGAAAATTCTATTTTTCTTTTCAGGAGGAACACACTATGAGAAACTACTCAGATCCCACCGCTAACGCAGCCATCGGCGCCATCGACCGCGAATTCCGGGCCAAGCAAAAGCTGGCCAAACGCCTGAGAGCCTTGTGGCTGGAAGGCAAGCTCACCGACCACATCATAAAGCAAGCACTCCCCCACTTCTCCGGCATCTTCAGCTCCCTCTGGGCGGACATCTTCCGCGAGGAGGAAGAGGAGGATGACCAATAATCCACACACAAAAGAGGACTTTCCAAAGAAAGTCCTCTTTTTATTATACAATAGAATTACACCGTCTGTACCTTCAAAATATTGGTATAGCCGGGGAGATTCAGGGGAACACCGCCGGTGATAACCACCTTGTCTCCGGTGTCTACCACGTCGATCTGCTTAGCGCAATCGATGGCGTGGCGGAAGAGGGTGTCGGTATCGGTCTGGGGCAGTGCCAGAACCGGGCATACGCCCCAAGACAGTGCCAGCTGATGGAAGGTCTTTTCATCAGGGGTAGCCGCTACGATGGGAATGTCGGGACGGAACTTGGATACCCGGCGTGCCGTCTCGCCCGATTTGGTAACCGCGATGATGGCGCTGGCGTGGAGGTCGGAGGCCGCCTTACAAGCCGCATCACAGATAGCGTTGGTGGTACTGGTAAAGTCGTTCTCGTGCTGGAGCCCCTTATAAACGCCCATTTCGAATGCGTCCCGCTCCGCCTGCCGTGCAATCTTGGCCATCACCTCGACTACGTGAACGGGATGATCGCCAACAGCAGTCTCGCCCGACAGCATTACCGCAGAGGTACCGTCGAACACGGCGTTGGCAACGTCGGTGATCTCCGCACGGGTGGGAGTGGTGGAGTGGATCATAGATTCCAGCATCTGAGTAGCGGTGATAACCATCTTACCCGACTGGTAGCACTTGCGGATGAACTTTTTCTGAATACCCGGGAGCTTTTCGAAGTCCACCTCAACGCCCATATCGCCACGGGCAACCATAATACCGTCGGATGCCTTCAGAATCTCGTCGATGTTCTCAACGCCCTCGATATTCTCAATCTTGGAGATAATGCGGATCTTGTGTCCGCCGTGATAGTTCACGAACTTGCGCAGAGTGATCACGTCCTCCTTGCAGCGCACGAAGGAAGCGGCGATGAAATCCACGTCGTTTTCGATGCCGAAGATCAGGTCAGCTTCATCTGCAGGAGAGAGATAGGGCAGATCCAGATGCACCTTGGGGATGTTGATAGACTTGCGGTTGGATACCTTGCCGCCGTGCTTGACGGTACAATGAATCTCGGTATCCTCTACCTCGCTGACTACTAAGCGGATTTTGCCATCGTCGATGAGGATGTTAGTGCCAATCTCCAGCTGACGGGGAAGATCTGCGTAAGTAATGGAACAGACCTCCTCGTTGCCCTCGATTTCACGGGTGGTGAGGGTAAAGGTTGCGCCCTTTTTCAGAGTTGCGGAACCGTTTTCAAAGGTGCGCAGGCGAATCTCGGGGCCCTTGGTGTCCAGCAGGATTGCCACCGGCGCGTGGAGTCTATCCCGCACTTTCCGAATCATCTGAATGGTCTCCAGATGGTCGTCGTGGGTGTTATGAGAGAAGTTCAGTCGTGCGACGTTCATACCTGCCCGAATCAGATCGGTGAGAACTGCTTCGCTTTTGCTGGCGGGACCGATGGTACAAACGATTTTGGTCTGCATATAATCTGCTTTCATAGTGTGACCTCCGATGGTGTTGTCAGGATAGGGTACGGGCATCAGCACGCCCCGAATTTGATTCGTATAGAAACAGCTCCCGAAAAGGGAGCTGTAATATTTGAAGTTTCTAAAGAAATTATACCTTTTTGCGGCTGTATTTGGGGTTGACGTACTGGCGCCAATCCAGATCGCCCCGCTCCAGGGCGCAGACCAGTACCTCAGCCGTAGCGATGTTGGTAGCGACAGGCACGTTGTACGAATCGCACATTCTCAGAAGATCGTTATCGATCTCCGAAGGAGCTTTTTTAGTGGCCGTGTCACGGAAAAAGAGAAGCATATCGATTTCGTTGTAGGAAACACGGGCAGCAATTTGTTCTGCGCCGCCGTGAGAGCCTGCCAGCATACGCTCGATCTGCAATCCGGTGGCATCAGAGATGAACTTTCCGGTTACCGCAGTAGCGCACAAAGAGTGCTTGCTGAGAATGCCACAGTAGGCGATGCAAAACTCGGTCATTAATTCTTTTTTGGTGTCATCGGCAATGATTGCAATTTCCATGATCTTTGATCCTTTCTGCTGCCACCCTCCCGGAGAGCAACAACACTGTTGTAAAAAGTCGGGGAGACGAAAATGAACATATTCTCCCAATATGGGATTATTATAGCACAACCGATTGTCCTTGTCAATGGATTTGGAAATATTTTTTAGAAAAATGTTGTACATTTTGGGCGAAATCACTATTGACAGATGAAATTTTGAGGAATATAATAGATATAATGACAAATATTCGAAAAAGATCACCCTCGGGGATTAGTGCCTGCCGCCGCAGGCAAGCCCGCACTTTTTCAGATTTTCTTTTGGCGGCGGAGAAAGAGAATATATGAAAAAACAAACGGGCAAACTCTCTGCGTTCCTCAAGCGCAAACAAATTAAGCCGTCGGCGAAGGTCTACTTCATCGACGCTATGGGCGCAATGGCGCTGGGTCTGTTCGCTACCCTGCTGATGAGCACCATCCTCGGCACCGTAGCGGATCTCACCGGCGGCTACTGCGAATTTCTGCGGGATATCGCAGGCTACGCCAAATCGGCCACCGGTATGGCCATCGGCGTGGCAATGGCGGTGGCACTGAAAGCGCCCCCGCTGGTAATCTACTCCTGTGCGGTGGTAGGTGCGATGGCCAACGCTATGGGCGCCACCATCGGCGGCACTGCCTACAGCGCAGGACCTGCCGGCATCTTCTTCGTGGTGATCATCGCCTGCGAGCTGGGCAAGGTAGTCTCCAAGGAAACGAAAGTGGATATCTTGGTGACCCCCCTCACCGTACTCCTCTCGGGCTACGGAGCGGCGCTCCTGATCTGCCCCACGGTCGCATACATTATGTACTATCTCGGCAATTTCATCGGCATTGCCACCGATTTTGCTCCCCTTCTGATGGGCATTATCGTGTCTGTGGTGATGGGCATCGTGCTGACCCTTCCCATCTCCTCTGCCGCTATCTGTGCGGTGGTCTTCAGTGAGACGGTGATTGCCGGCTCCACCGCTCCCGAAGCGCTCTATCTGGCTGCCGGTGCGGCGGCGGTAGGATGCTGCTGTCAGATGGTGGGCTTTGCCGCCATCTCCTTCCGCGAAAACGGCTTTGGCGGTCTGATCGCTCAAGGGCTGGGCACATCTATGCTCCAGATGGGCAACATCATCCGCAAGCCGGTGATCTGGATCCCCGTGATCTTCTCTTCCGCGGTTTGCGGCGCACTTTCTACCACTTTGTTTAAGCTGAAATGTGCCGGTGTCTTTGCCGGAATGGGTACCTGCGGTCTGGTAGGCCCCATCGGCGTGCTGAAATACTCCGGCTCCTCGGTGACCGTGTGGGTAGGTCTGCTCCTGCTCTGCGTGGTTCTCCCCGCAATTCTCTCTATCGCCTGCAACGAAGTCCTGCGCAAGCTTAGACTCGTCCAAACCGGCGATATGAAAATCGACGTATAGGGGAGACGACTTGGAACCTTTCTTGAAAGAAAGGTTCCAAACCTCCCAAGAACTTCTATTAAGCCCCGCAAATACTTGCGGGGCATTTATTTACTATTCAAGCCGACGATTATTCGTCGGCTTTTATAATAGTTTTTGGGGGTTCTTAGGGATGGGATGTTCGATACGGTTGCCAAGG
>JAFTMF010000157.1 GCA_017452565.1 Clostridia bacterium | reverse complement strand
CGAAAACGTGGAAGCCTACTCCTATACCACCGATATGGACGGTGAGATCACCCATCTGGTGAGCACCGATTCCATCGACGGCAGCGCGGATTTCAACTCGGGCGAGAGCAAAAAGATGCTGTTTGACTCTACCGCAGGCTCCAAATTCCTCACCGAGAAGAAGCCCTCCGCATCTGATCCTGTGTGGGTCACCTTTGCGCTGGACTCTGCCCAGGCTGTGAAGATTTACTCTGTCACCTCCGCCAACGATGCTCCCGAGCGTGACCCTTCCGCTTGGACGCTCTACGGTTCTACCGACGGCAAGACTTATACCGCCATCGACAAGCAGAGCGGAGTATCTTTCAGCGACCGCCATCAGGTGAAGACCTTCACCGTGGCAAATCCTACAGAATATCAGTATTATAAGCTGGAGATCACCGCCAACGGCGGCGCTCCTATGACTCAGCTCTCCGATCTGCGCCTCTCCAACGGCGAAAAGACCGCCGATAAGGTGCAGGAATCTCCCCTTGCTTCGGTGGTATCCACCGGCCCCAGCACCTCTTGGAACAAATCGGGTGCATTTGACGGCAAGAGCGCACTCAAGGTCTACGGCAAGATGACCAACAAGAACGGCGCCTACGCCCGTAACCTTCTGTACAGCGATCTGAATTTGCAGGTTACCAAGAACACCCAGCTTTCCTACGTCCATTTCCCCGCACTGGCAACCGGTTCGTATGACTTCGAGTACGTCTCTATGCATATGGTCATTGACGTGAAGTTCACCGATGGCACCTATCTCTCCGAGCTGTCTGCCATCGACCAAAATGGTTTCGGAATGGACCCCGTCTCCAAGGGTCAGTCGGACGCCCTCTACACCGAGCAGTGGAACTACGTGGAAACCTGCCTGGGCGACGTTGCCGAAGGCAAGGTCATCGACGACGTGTTCGTATACTTCCGTGTGGGCGAGATGACCACCGTGCCTCGCTTCCTTGCTTACTTCGACGATCTGGTGATCGAGGACAAGGCGCCAGTGGTTCACGAGCACCTCTCCGATTACATCCTCACCACCCGAGGCACCAACTGCACCACCTCCTTCTCCCGCGGCCTCACCACTCCCTTTATTACGATGCCCAATGGCTTCAACTTCATTGCGCCCATCACCGAGGTCGGCTCTAACCAGCCCTACCACTATCTGAACAACACCATTTCCCAGTTCAGCGTGTCTCACGTGCCCTCTACTTGGGTCGGTGACTACGGCACTTGGCAGTTTATGGCCAACACCTCTGTGGACATCGACAATATGCAGATGAGCGAGATCAGCTCGGGCAACGTGGGCGCAACCTACGATCATAACAACGAGATCGCAAAGGCGCACTACTACAGCGTGACCTTCAACGAAGGCTCCAAGGCATCGGGCGTCAAGGTGGAAATGACTCCCACCACCCACGGTGTTTACGTTCGCTTCACCTTCCCCGAGAACAGCGAAAACGTTAATATCATCTTCGATTGCGTCCGTGCAGGCGGATCGCTGGCGGTTTCCGAGGACGGCATCGTCACGGCTACCTCTCAGCACACCAATAACGGCTCTGCATATCTGCGTGTCTACGGCGAGTTCGATCAGAAGCACGCATCCTACAAGGAATCCTCCAACGGCAAGACGGGCATCGTGTCCTTCCCCGCAGGCACCACCGAGGTTACCTTCAAGTTTGCAACCTCCTTCCTCTCGGGCAAGCAGGCACAGCACAATCTGGAGCTGGAAATCCCCGAAGGAGACACCTTTGAAAGTGTATTTGCCAAAGCACAGAAGGCTTGGGACGATCTTTGCGGCATCATCGAGATCGAGGGCGCATCTTATACTCAGATGGTGACCTTCTACTCCAACTTCTACCGTCTCTACGCTTACCCCAATCTGTACAGCGAAAACGAGGGCACGAATGAAGATCCCAAGTGGGTCTACGCATCCCCCTACAACGGCGGCAAGAAGACCGAGGGCAAGCTCTACGTCAACAACGGCTTCTGGGACACCTACCGCACCACTTGGGCAGCCTACGCTCTGCTCACTCCCACGCTGGATACCGAGCTCTTGAACGGCTTGGTGCAGCACTACAAGGATAACGGCTGGGTTCCCCGTTGGATTGCTCCCGGCGGCACCAACTCTATGGTGGGCACCAGCTCGGACGTCATCTTTGCAGATGCATTTATGAAGGGCATCGAGTTCGACTACGAAAACGCCTATCTTTCCATGCTTCGCAACGCCTCCACCGTATCGAGTAACCTCACCAACGGCGGCAGAGAGAAGAACGAAATCACTCCTTTCATCGGCTACGTCCCCAACTCGGTGAATAACGGCTTCTCCTGGACGATGGAAGGCTATATCAATGACTACGGCATTGCAGTAATGGCAGAAAAGCTGGGAAAAACCGACGATGCCATCTACTATTACAATCGTGCGCAGTCTTACGTAAATCTGTACAATCCTACCGCGAAGTTCTTTATGGGTAAGAATGAAGAGGGCGGATGGACCTCGCCTTCGGGCTACAATCCCGCAGGTTGGTGGGGCGACTACGCCGAGACCAATGGCTGGACGATGTTCTTCGCCACCGGTGTCTACGACGGTCTCGGTCTTGCCAACTTCATCGGCGGCAAGGATGCTCTTGCCAAGAAGCTGGATGACTATTTCGACAACAGCATTGCCGCTATGCGGAAGGTGCAGGCAGGCACTATCCACGAGATGGTAGAGGCACGCGAGGTGCGGCTGGGGCAGTACGGCCACTCCAATCAGCCCGCCCACGCCATCCCCTACCTCTACACTTACACCGGCCAGCCTCATAAGACGCAGGCGCTGGTAAGAGACATTATGGCTCGTCTCTACGTTGGTTCGGAGATCGGTCAGGGCTACTGCGGTGACGAGGACAACGGCGAAATGTCGGGCTGGTACATCCTCTCCTCGCTGGGCTTCTATCCTCAGAATATGGGCAGCGGACAGTACATCATCGGCTCGCCCCTCTTCGATAAGGTCACCGTCCATTTGGAAGGCGGCAAGGATCTGGTAATCGAGGCCAAGAACAACTCCTCCGAGAACGTCTACGTCCAGTCTATGACATGGGACGGCAAGGCGTACAACGATTGCTTTATTGACCACGCAGATCTTATCAAGGGCGGCCATATCGTATTCGAAATGGGCGCAGAGCCCTCCACTTGGGGCACCGAGAGTGAGCCTAAGTCGCTCTGCACCGGCAGCGAAGTCCCCAATCCCGCAGAGGATCTGGTGGCAGGCCGTGTAAAGATCCGCACCGAAGCCTTCACTCCCGCAGGCTCCTCCGGTCTGTATACCCCCGGCATCAAGGACGGCGCAAAGCTCTTTGATAACACCAGCAACACCAACGTCACCCTGCCCAAGGGCGCTGCCATCGTCTGGTCCAAGAAGAGCGGCACCGCGCTGAAGATGATCACCCTTACCTGTGCGACCTCCGGAAAAGCGCCCTCCTCCTTCAAGCTGGAGGCCTCCAACGACGGCAACGGCTGGATCACCATTGACAGCCGCGACATCTCCTTCGAGTTCAGCAAATTCACCCGTGCATTTGCAGTTCCCGCTGAAAAGGCAGGCATCTACTGCTACTACCGTCTCACCTTCGCAGACGGCGGACAGCTGGCAGAGGTCGAGTTCCTCGGCGAAGATGCCAAGGACGAGGCGCTGACTCCCATCACTCCCACCGTCTATGACGACCAGAATCAGGGCGGCGAGGACGAGACGCCCACCGAAAAGCCTTCCTCTCCCGGTACGGTAAATCCCGAGGAGGAAAAGGGCGAAAACGGCTGGATCATTCCCGTGATCGTAATCGCCATCGGCGCAGGCTTGGTAGCAAGTGTGCTGCTGGCAAGAACCCTTCGCAAGAAGAAACAGTAACAAACGCAAAACCGAGGAAACTGCCACGGCGGTTTCCTCGGATTTTTTGCGGGATTGACAAGATACGCACAATATGGTATAATAAAGTACAATAAACAAAAAGAGGGAATGGTATGAAAAGAATCCTACAAAACAAAGCGTTCGTTGCATTGGTTGTTATTGTGTTGGTTTTCGCTATTATGATTGTCGGGTTTACTTTTTACCGATATGATACCGAACGGCTTTTGAAGGCAATTGAAGAGGACGATGTCGCTGCTGCCAAACAGCTATTGGATAAAGGGCTTGACCCTAATCGTCCAAACGTTGATCCCGGATTGTTTTGGGAGTTTTTGGAATATGCTCCCAGAAGACCATTAGAGGTTGCCTGCAAGTATGGAAATATTGAGATGATTCAGCTACTCGTCGACTATGGTGCGACGGCTGAAGAAATTGAAGGAATGGATTGGAGTCCGCTCAGGCAAACATTGTTCCATTTTGATCCCGATGATGTAGAAGTGGTAAAACTGCTCTTGGCAAACGGGGCTGAGCCTGATGCTCCCGAGGTGGATGAGCTTCCTGCATTCGTTGCGGCTCAGATGCTTCCTTGGGCAAGTGATCCGGACACGTCTAAGTACATCCGAGAGTACGACGAAGCCACTGCCAAAGGAATTACTGAAATTGTGATCATTCTTTTGGGTGATACTTCCATTGATGATACCACATATAGCCGTATGGATCGAACCCTTTTGATTCACGCGGTGGTGAATGAGAATTTGTACTTGGCGGACTATCTGATTTCTCAGGGGTGCGATCTCACCATCGCCGATTGCCACGATAAAACGGCGATGGACTATGCCATTGAATCGGGGAATGAGGAGATGATCGCACTATTGCGAGAAGCGGAAAGCAAAGTCGGCGCAGAAGAATAACCCCTTTGTGTTTTTAGAAAATATTGCTACACCGTCTGTACCGTGATCGTCATCGCTATTGGCGCAGGCTTGGTAGCAGCTATTCTGCCGGCGAGAGCGCTCCGCAAGAAGAAACAGTAACAAACGCAAAACCGAGGAAACTGCCACGGCGGTTTCCTCGGATTTTTTGATGGGCGAATGGTCTTGACAAATATTTATATTTATGCTACACTAATACAAAGAGGTGATAGAATGAAACACCAAGTAATTTCGATTTTTCTTGCACTAACAATGCTTTTGCCTGTTTTAGCGTCCTGCACGCCGAACCGTTTGGATACAGACCAAACGACAGAGGAACTGAAAACGGTTTATCCTAACGTAAAGGTATCCGAAATGGAGTTCACGCTGTCGGAGAAGGATGTGGAGAAGTTTGAACGAAAGCTGAAAACTTGCAAAGAACTGTATGATAGTAATCTAATCGAAAATGCTGCCGAGCTGGAAAAGCAACTGTATCAGCTTAACTCCTTGCTGATGATGATTGAAGTTCAGGAGGGAATTGCGTATTTACAGTATTGCTATGATTTTTCCGATCCAAAGGCAAAAGAGAATTACGAGTATGCGGTTACAGCATCCAATCAAGCCAACACGGATTTTTGGAGCTTGAAGCCTGACGAAGACTCTCCTGAGAACGTGCTGAATGCTACCGTGCTTGCCTTTTTGGATAAGGAGTACGCTTATGTCCGAATGGAAAAGGGTGCAGCCGTCTACTATGCGGAGGAGCTGGATGCGCTTACCGTTGCGGTTAACGCATACAACGGAGAGGGAACGCCCCAGGAGATCTATGATCTGTACGTTGAGTATTGGGATACCGCCAAACAGTATGCGCAGCGGCATGGGTACGACAATTACTACGATTGCATATCCAGAGTCGGATATATGCGGGATTACGGAAGAAGCGAGCGGGAAGAGTTTCGCTCCTATGTAAAGACGTATTTGATTCCGCTGTTCAAAAAGCTAAGAGACAAATCTCAGCAGGCGGATGCCGTTTTGACCCCTGCGCAGTATCAGAAATCCATCGCCTATTCCAAAAATCGCTACGATAGCTTCTCGGAAAACTATTTGTTCTCTTACTTTGAATCCCTGCCCGAGTCGGGAGGGAAGGCAATGATGGAGGCCTTTGAAAAGGACCGTATTCTCATCGGAGATCAGCCGAATTCCCGCTTTCAGGGCTTTACCACAATGGTGGGAAATACGCCGATCTGTTATTTTTGCGCTGACGAGATGGATATGACTGCGGTCAGTCACGAGATCGGGCACTATTATAGTGGCAGTGTGAATCCGTATGACGATTCCCTCACTATGGACTTGAAGGAGATTCATTCTCAGGCGAACTCCCTGCTCCTGTACAGTTATCTCCAAAATCACTTGGATGATCCTGCCTTTGACTCCTTCTGCGCCTACGAGATCTACAATATGGTCTATCAGACCATCTCCTGTACCATCCGAGATGAATTTGATGAGAAGGTATTTGGTGCAGGCGGTAAGAAATATACCGTCCCCGAGCTGAATCAGATTATGGCGGATTTGCTTCGGGAATACGGAGTTGCCAATCTGTCCGACCATATGGTGGAACAACTGAGTACCTATTGGCACCGTTTGGGCTTGACCCATCCCGGCTATGAGATCAGCTATGCCGTGTCGCTGGTAGCGTCTCTGCAGATCTATCAGAAGAGCCTGGAGGATTACGACGGTGCCACAGAGAGCTATTGCAATCTGGTGGAAAATCTCAATATGGAACAATCCTTCGTGGAGAAGCTGGCAGGTGCCGGACTCTCCTCGCCCTTTGAACGTTCCACCTTTGTGAAGCTGAATAAGCTGGGCAAGTAGGCGGATATCGGTGGAATAGTCAATTAAAGGAGGAATCTAATGCATATTCTGAAAATCATTCTGCTTTGCATCGGTATTCTGCTCACAATGGCGGCAGGCGTATGCTTTTGGCTGTCCTATCTGCTGGAACACTCTTCCTCTGCTACAAGAGAGGTGCGGGCGCGTTTGGTGGAGCGCTCCCATCGGAAAAACGTGAAGATCTACGGCAAGACTTATCGGGGAACACTCCCTCGTCAGGTGTACTTCCTCAAAGATCTGTGCAATGGTGTGTACGAATATACCGTAGACGGCAAAACCTACCGCATCAAAGAAAACCATTACGGCCCGCCCGCGGAGCAGCTGCTGATGCTCACGGTAATCTATCTGCGGCGCTGCCCCAAAATCGCTTGCCCGGAGTCTTCTATGCCCAAGACGATGGTTTTTGCCATCCTCTTGACTGCATGGGCGGTGTTGTCGATTCTGACGGCTTTTGCCCTTTGATGGATTGTTCGCTGTCTCTATTGATTTTTTGAATCATTTATGCTATCATTGAAGTGAAAATCATCGCCATTGGAGGGTTTGTATGGGAAAGAAAGAATATCCGGATTCGTGCTATTGGTTCCGTCGCGGCGTAAGCACACGTAGTATATCCGACTGTGTCAACGTGCAGCCTACCGAAGAAGAGCGAAAGAAGATGACGGCTGAACTGATGAAGCAACTGATTCTGCACTTTGAAGAAAATCGTTTTCTGGGCGAATATCACCTGTCGATCCGATGGAAATCCATCCGTCTGCCGCTGAAGAGGGAGAAGGCGGCAAATGACTACGTATGGCTGATGCTCGCACCCAAGGATGCGCCCGATGCACGCCGCCGCGTGCTGGTGATGTCGAAATCTTACTTCGAGGTCTGCGACGATGAGTATGATCCCGCTGACATTGTGTGCCATGGCGACTGCAAGCTCCGCTTTCGGAAATACTGGCGCCTGCCCGACGAGATTTTGAAGCATCTATCTGCCAAAAAGGTCTGCTTCATTGGTATGGGCAGGTTTGCGGAGCTGATGACCGAGTCCGAATATGCGCAGGAGCAAGAGCACACCGTTCAAAGCGTTGAAGCACTTGCGGATTTGCTGTCCGATGACAGTGATCGGCAATGAAACCAAAAAAGCAAAACCGCATCTCACAAAAACTGTGAGATGCGGTTTTCTTTTAACCCTTCCAGCGCGCCTTCTTCTCACGCACATCCACGTGGACGAAAGTGGAATAAATCCCGATTCCACCGGTATTCGGCAGAAGCGTTTCTGCGTAGGCTGCCACATCCTTGGGGCCAATGCCCTTTACCTTGATATCGGCAGCCATTCCGTAGAGGTGTTGAGAGTATGCTGCACCACCCACGGATTTGTTATGCTTGACCGTTCGGTAAGCCGAGGT
>JAFTMF010000156.1 GCA_017452565.1 Clostridia bacterium | reverse complement strand
GCCCTCTTTCTCCGCATGGAGCAGATACAAATCCAACACGTTCTTGGCAGTGAACACTCCTACTTCGTAGGCGTCGGGAAGGGTGTAGATTCGACCGTCTTTGTAAATGCTCATCGTTTGCGTGTTGGTATAGCGGAACGGGTAAAAATGCACCACTTCTTCGGTCATTTCATCTCCGTATGCGATGCCGTCTTCATCCACGTACACCGCATACACACCATCATACTCGGCAACGATGCGCACCGAGAGCTTGCTTTCATCTCGTCCGAACTGCTTGGCGTAGGCAGAGATAATCTCCCGCTCTATCGGTGTTTTGACAACCGGCTCAGTGGTAGTTCCGGGAGAGCTGATGAGATCGCTATCCCAAATTGCAGGCAAGACGGTAACCACCCCCAACATCAGCATCACGCCCAGCGCATATGCGACCACCGCCTTGGTGAACCGCCAAACGTGTGTCCGTGTCTGCACGACAGGAGCAATCCACTCTCCATCAATCGCCGCCGCTTTCAACTTAGCGGAGGCTCGCAGGCCGTTTCTCAGCCCGTGGATGCGCTCGTCCAGCGCATCGGGCTCTTGATTATTTTTATTTTTCTCAAACATCAATGCCTTCTCCTTTCAAAATCTCGCGAAGCATCGCTTTGCCTCGGCTGAGGCGGGAGCGGAAGGAGCCGGGACGCAGACCGAGCAGCTTTGCACACTCCTCTGCAGGGACTTCCTCAATGTAATAGAGCTGAATGGGCAGACGATATTTGGAAGGCAGGCGAAGGATCGCCTGATAGAGTCCCTTGTCCTCCTCGGGGAGTGCCGCCAGCTCGCCCACTTCCTCCAGCGTCAGCGTTGGATGCTGAAACAGGGCAGTTTGATAGCGTTTGCAACAGATCAAAGTCGTGCGAATGAGCCAAGCCTTGATATGCTCGTCTTCATTGAAGGTATGCTCCTTCTCAAACAGCCGCAGGAATACTTCCTGAAAGATTTCCTCTGCGGCGTCCTCCCTCCGGGTGCGGGAGAGCGCAATTCGAAAGACCATATCTGCAAACAGTTCCACAATCCTCGCGCGATCGTCCTGTGGTTTCATCATATATCCTGCCTCCTTTCATCTATAACTCCGAAAAAGCGGGCTTTTGTTGCATGGGGATAGGAAATTTTGATAGATTATTTCTTAGTATAGCAGAATAGGCAGCAAAAAGCAATCCCCCGCCGTGGCGGGGGATTGGGTTTGGATCGTTAGCTTTTCTTGCCGTAGACGTCGAAGATCAGGGGGATCTGACTGCCCAGACCGCTGTAATCATCTTGCCGGCTATAGCCGGGGATGTACCCCGACAGGGGAGAGGCGTACCATAGGGTATCGCTCATCCAACCGAAGGTGAGGGTACAACCCTCGGGAACCTCAATGGAAAGCCCGCTGAACAGCACCCATTCCTCGCTCATATCACGGTCGGCGGTGAGCTCATAGGAGGCGATCCGATCGGTGATAAGTCCGTTTTCCACCTTTGCCACACCGATGGTGAGCACACTGCCCTTCTCTGCATAGTAGACCGGCACGCGGATATCGGTGACGGTATAGCCTTCGAAATAGGTGTACACGTTGTAGTAGTAAGGAGTCATCGTGGGATCTACCCAAGTAATTCCGTCGCCCGAAAGAGTGGGGTAGGTCTGGTACATCTGCCCGGGAAGGAGGCTTACCGAGCCGGCGGTGACATCGGGATCGGTGACGGTCACCGTCTTTTGCGTCTCACCGCAGACGGTACAAGCACCGTTTTCGTAGCTGTGACCCTTGGCAGGGGTGATTTCGGTGTAGCTGTAACCGCAGCGGCGGCAGGTAGTGGTAGTGATAGTGCCCTCGGTGCAGATATGGTCGGTGGAGACGATCTCTTCGTAGTCGTGTCCCTGCCGATTTCCGCAAAGGGTGCACACCACGTTGCAAGTGCCCTCGGAATAGTTGTGCATACATTCCGTGCCGCAAAGGATGCAGATGCCACCGTTGACACCGGAATACTCGTGCTGGCACACAAGACCGCACTTGGTGCAGGTGTTGTCTGCAAACTCGTGCCCGGCGCAGTTGCAATAGGGGCAGGTGGCAAGGTCTTGACCGTGCTCGCAATCTGCGGGGGGAGGGGGTGCGTCATGATGGAGATAATCGGTGGGACAATTCGCCACAAACCGATAACTGTTTCCATCGGGAAGGAGCGCAACCATACAGCGATCGCCTTCCTGCGTTTCGTAGAATACGATCCATTCACCGCTTTGCGCTATTCCGCATCCGTTAACAATAATTCGCTTCACTGCCAAATAATCCGGATCCACAAAACTGTAGAACGTATCAGGGCGGTAAGGATATCCCAAGGCAATCAGCACAGGACGAATCCCATCCGCCCAAGTGGGCTGAACGGCGGCGTATTGGGTCAGCAAAGCGGTCGCTTCTTCTCCGGTAAAGCGATAGCAATCCATAGAAAGACTATCTGCAGAAACGCCGAGATCTGCAAGTTCATCTGCAGTCAACCGGCACTTCTCTCCGAAGGTATAGTAGAGTTCCATAGGGGATATTTCTTCGCAGTTATAATAATAACTCATCAAAAAGCCGTGCAAATCATCGTTGCCAAGGAAACTTTTCGCTTTAGGTAGATTTGCTGCAGAAAACCGATCCAGCGTCAGACCCATACGAGCCAAGGCAGTCTCAATCACCGAAGGATCTCCAAACTGCTCCAAAGACCAAGCAGGATTCGTTTCTTCCTTCTCCCCGCAACGGGTGCAGACGCCGCCCACGAACTCGTGACCGAGAGGTGGATGGGATTTCGTATACCGATGTCCGCATAGTTCACAAATATATTCATCGCGGGGACCGGTGGTGCAAGGATCATCGGGAACATAGGATGAAATCACATACTTGTGCTCGCACGTCTCGGGGTTCGGCGCGGTGGTAGTGGTCTGACTGGGCTGGGTTGCTACGGGATCGCCCTCTCCAAACAGCTTCGGGAGCAGGAACACGCAACCCAACAGGATTGCTACGCCTGCGGCATAAGCCAGCACGGCTTTGGAAAACTTTCGAACGTGCATTCCGGCGGTGTATCTGATTCCGTTAGAGCGCAGCGGTACGCCGGTTTTCGCCGCCTTCATCAGCGCAGGGGAGGGCTTCACCTGAGAGCTCAGGTGCTCCAGCCGTTTTGCCAGCGCATCGTCTTTTTGTAAATTCTTCTCGTCAAACATCGATTCCCTCTCCTTTCAATGCTTCTTTCAGTAGTGATTTGCCGCGGGTCAACCGCACCCGAAAGGTGCCCAGCCGAAGCCCCAGCGCCTTTGCGGCTACCTCGGCGTCCATTCCCTCCATAAAGTAGAGCTGGATGGGCAGGCGGTATTTTTCGGGCAGACTCAGCAGCGTATGGAAGAGAACGCTGTCCTCCTCCGGTGTGCATAGAATGGCCGACACCTCCTCCAGACTGATGGTGGCGTTCCGGAACGCCACCGACCTATATCGCTTGCAACAGATCATCGTGGTGCGGATGAGCCAAGCTTTGCAGTGCTCGTCGCTGTCAAACTCCCGCTCCTTTTCGAAGAGCCGCAGGAACACTTCCTGGAACACATCCTCTGCAGCGTCTTCCTTCTGCGTGCGGGAGAGCGCGATCCGCCAGACCGTGCCGCCGTGGGTTTCCACGATTGCGTCGCGCTTATCTTGTTGTTGGTTCATTGCAAAACCTCCTTTCACCCCTAATTCCTCAAAAACACCCCAAAAATTACAAGGAGAGAAAAATTTTTGAAATATTTTTTTCGGGAAAGGTTCGTGAGAATTCTTTCCACCCTTATAACATATTAAGAGAGACAAATCTTGCGCTATTTTAACAAAAAAATCATAACCACCAGTAAACTGGTGGTTTGACCAGCCCCTAGAAGGGGCAAATACAGGCGTAGCCCCTGAAAGGGGCGCAGAAAGTTTGACACCGCATTACAATCACAGGCAGCCGCTCACGTGCGGCTGTCTATTTTTGCCTATTTATTCTTGTTACCCGTAAACGGGTCGGTATACTCTTTTATACTCGCTTGATCTGCGGCATAATC
>JAFTMF010000155.1 GCA_017452565.1 Clostridia bacterium | reverse complement strand
GATATGGAAGCCGTTTGGCTGGAAGTTGTCCCTTTCTTGGACGAAGCCATTGCAGGATTTATCGCTCAGCGTGCCGCTGAGGGTGAGCGTCTGAAGGTCGATCTGATGCAAAAGAAAGCGCATCTGATGGAGCTGGTGACAGTGGTTGCAGAGGCCAGCCGCCGTTCGGTTGCTGCTTACCACGACAAGTTTATCGCACGCATCCGTCAGATTATCGGTGATCTTCCGGTTGAGATTGATGAAGGCCGCATTCTTACCGAATGTGCCATTTACACCGACAAGGTTGCTATCGACGAAGAGCTGGTTCGCCTCTCTTCCCACTTCGCCACCTTCGACGAGATCTTTGAATCGACCGAGCCCATCGGCAGAAAGCTGGACTTCCTTCTGCAGGAAATGAACCGTGAGACCAATACCATCGGCTCCAAGTGCATTGATGCGGACATCGCCAAAGTGGTGGTGGAAATGAAGAGCGAGCTGGAGAAGATCCGCGAGCAAATCCAAAATTTGGAGTAAGGAGCACATATGGCAGCAAAATTTGTGAACGTGGGCTATGGCAATTTGGTGGCCGCCGCACGGATCGTCACCGTGGCCTCTCCCGATGCCGCTCCCATTAAGCGTCTGGTGCAGGATGCCAAAGAAGCAGGCGTGGTCATCGACGTTTCCTGTGGCAAAAAGACCCGCTCGGTAATCGTCACCGACAGCAAACACGTGATATTATCCTCCTTGGAGCCTGAAGCTCTGGGAGTGTTATTAAACCAAGAAAACTAATCTGGAGGAATTATGGACTTATCGGATAAAGGTATATTACTTGTGATCTCCGGCCCTGCCGGTACCGGCAAAGGTACGGTGGTCAGCAATATCCTGGCACGCTCGGACGACTATGCGTTGTCGGTTTCGGCAACTACCCGTGCTCCCCGTAAAGGCGAGGTAGACGGCGTACAGTATCATTTCGTTTCAAGAGCGCAATTTGAGCAGAAGATCGAGGACGGTCAGATGCTGGAATATGCCGAATACGTAGGCAATTATTACGGTACCCCCCGTGAAAGAGTTATGGATATGATCGACAGAGGCATCAACGTCATTCTGGAGATCGAGGTTGTGGGTGCTATGAAGATCAAGAAGTTGATTCCCGATGCGGTAGCAGTTCTGCTTCTCCCCCCCGACTATAAAACACTGGAAGCAAGACTTCGCGGCAGAGGCACCAATACCGAAGATGATATCCAGAATCGCCTCTTGCAGGCAAAAAAAGAGGTTGGCAATTTTGCCAGCTACGATTACATCGTGATTAACGAGGACGGTGCCAGCGATGAAGCCGCTCTGCAGATCATTTCCATTGTAGATGCAGAACGCCATCGCACTAGCCGCAATCTGCACATCCCTGCCGATTTTCTGGCAGATTAACATTAGCTAAGGAGTATAGTATTATGATCAAACCCTCTGTTGACGAACTCACCAAAGGTCAATATAACCGTTTTACCCTGGTTCTTGCCACCGCTAAGAGCGCACGCATGGTAACCGACGAATACATCGCACAGCGTGCGAAGGCAGAACAAATGCTGCAAAAGAAAGAGACCGACAAGTCTATGGCTGCTCTGATTCCCAAGGAATACCGGGATGATAAGGCTGTGAAGACTGCGATCCGCCGTCTCTACGAAGGCGACTACGTGATTCGCAATGCCCCCAACGTCGACGGCACCATTGCTGAGCCTGTAGCGGACGAGACCGCTCCCGATACTGCCGACTAAGGTCTGCATTTTCAAACGATTCGGATCCTGTGGTCCGAATCGTTGTTTTTCATCATCATAAAATCTGAAAAAGGAGTAACCTATGGCATTTGCAACCGCACAGGTTTATCTGATGGGCACTACCTACGCCATCGATAAACATTACGAATACTATATCCCCCCGGAGTTGTCCGGAAAAATCTGCCGCGGTCAGATCGTGCTGGTTCCTTTCGGAAAAGCCAACCGCAAAATGAGCGCTGTGGTTTACTCCATCGGCAGTGTGGAAGAGATCGAGCGCTACAAGCCCATCCTCTCAGCAAGAGAAGATATTCTCCTCACCGACGAGGAGCTTCGACTGGCGTTGTTCATCAAAGAGCAAACCTTCTGCACCGTGGGAGACGCCATCCGCACGATGCTCCCCCCCGCCGCTCTCACTCCCGTCGCGGAACGGTATTTCCCTTTGCAGGAAGCCTCCGCAGCCGCTTCGCTTCCCCCTATGCTCCGATCGGTTTTTTCGGACATTCTCCGTACTCCAGGCATCGGGTTTGAAACGCTAAGGGAGCATCACGGCAGCGACCTCTCCGGCGTTTTGTCTACCCTTACCCGGGACGGCTTCATTGAACGGCAAACCAAGTTGAAGGAAGCCACCAATATTGTATACGAAGAAATCCTCACCATCACCGATGATGAGGCAAAAATTGAAGATGCCAAGACCGGCCCCAAACGTCTGAAGGGCGAGCGTCAGCTGGCTCTGCTCACCTATTTGGAGGAGAACGGCAGCGTTCCCTTCTCGGTAGTCAAGCAAGAGTTGAAAGTAACAGCCGCTCAGGTGAAAGCGCTGAAAGATCGCTTACTGATTACCGTCAAGCGGCAGGAAATCCATCGCAATCCCTACAAAGCCATTGCCAAGGGCGATGCACCGGAGGTGCACCTCACCGACGAGCAATCGGCGGCACTGGAGGTCATCGGTGGGCAGATTGATTCCGGGGAGCCCCGTGCGGTTCTGCTTCACGGCATCACCGGCAGCGGCAAGACCGTTGTGATTAAATCTGCCATTGACCGTGCGCTGGCACAGGGACGGCAGGCCATTCTGCTGATCCCCGAACTTGCGCTGACTCCGCAAACCGTTTCCATCTTCTGTGCCTACTACAAGGATCGGGTGGCGGTGGTGCACTCCGGTCTATCGCAGGGCGAGCGATTCGACGCTTGGCGGAAGATCCGTGCCGGCGAGATTGATCTGTGCATCGGCACACGGTCGGCAATCTTTGCCCCCTTCCCCAATCTGGGATTGATCGTGTTGGATGAAGAGCACGAACACACCTACAAATCCGAGCAATCTCCCCGTTATCACGCACGGGACATCGCGAGATTCCGTTGCAATTATCACAAAGCATTGATGCTCCTCGCCTCAGCAACTCCTTCGGTGGAAAGCTATTACAAAGCCAAGCAAGGCAAATACACGCTGGTGGAGCTGAAAGGCCGCTTCGGAGGTGCCAATCTACCCGAGACGGTAATCTGCGACCTGCGTTTGGATAGCGGAGCGGGTACTCCCTCTCCCATAGGCAGTATTTTGGCAGACGGTCTTTCCGAAACCCTTGCCGACGGGAAGCAGGCCATTCTGTTTGTGAATCGGAGAGGCTACAACAACTTCCTCTCCTGTCCGCTGTGCGGAAAGGTCGTGCTTTGCCCTCACTGCTCGGTTTCGCTGACCCGTCATAATCGGGATCGGCACCACCGTGAGCCCTATCTTTCCTGCCATTACTGCGGTTATCAGGAGAGCGTTCCCCAAAAGTGTCCCGAATGCGGATCGGATTCCTTCCAGTTTATGGGCTTTGGCACGCAAAAGGCCGAAGAAGAAATCGGTCAGCGCTTCCCCGAGGCCAAACTGCTTCGGATGGATGCAGACACTACTGCGGCCAAGTTCTCCTACGATCAGATGCTGGAGGATTTCCGTGGCGGCAAGTCGGACATTCTCATCGGCACGCAGATGGTAACCAAGGGGCACGATTTCCCTAAAGTCACACTGGTCGGCGTACTGTCTGCCGACAATTCCCTGTACACCGACGATTACCGTGCCAACGAGCGCACCTTTGCTCTCCTCACCCAAGTGGTGGGACGTGCCGGCAGAGGCGAATCTCCCGGCCGAGCGGTGATTCAGACCTATTCCCCCGATCACCCCGTACTGACGATGGCAGCCACGCAGGATTACGTCAATTTCTATCAGCGAGAGATCGCTCTGCGAAAGGCGCTGGTCTTCCCTCCTTACTGCGATCTTGCCCTGCTCACCCTTGCCTGCCCCGACGAAGGAATGCTCCAGAACACCACCGTTTCGCTGGCAAAACGTCTGCGGGAGCTGTTGGAGGGTGACTACAAGGACGTTCCCGTTGTGATCTTCGGTCCCTTCGAAGCACCGGTTTACAAGGTCAACGAGACTTATCGGATGCGGATGATCTTGAAATGCAAAAACAATCAGCGTACCCGTGCGCTGTTTTCTCAGCTGCTGAGGGAATTTTCCGGCAGCAGCGCTAAAAAAGTTACGATGACCGTGGATTTAAATCCCGCATCCCTGTGATGGGCATCGTGTTAATTTGAAAGGAGTTACTCAAATGGCTATACTGAAAATTCTCACCGAAGAAGATCCTACTCTTCGCAAAAAATCCCGTACCGTGGATGCGATCACCCCTCGCATTCAGATTCTGCTGGACGATATGATCGCTACTATGCGCAGAGCCGGCGGCGTTGGACTTGCCGCCCCTCAGGTTGGCGTATTGCGCCGTGTGGTGGTAGTAGAAACCGAGCCCGGCGAGGTAATTGAGCTAATCAATCCCGTGATTGTGGAAAAGAGCGGCTCTCAGACCGGTCAGGAGGGCTGTCTCTCTCTGCCCGGCAGATGGGGACTTTGCACCCGTCCCGACACCGTCACCGTAGAGGCTACCAATCGCCGCGGCGAGCGTTTCCGTGGGACCGGTTACGATCGGACCGCCCGTTGCTTCTGCCACGAGATCGACCATTTGGACGGCATCCTCTCCCCTGACGTTGCCGACCGTATGCTCACCCGAGAAGAAGTACTGGCTATGATGGAGGAGGACGACGACTGATGCGTGTCCTCTTTATGGGTACCCCCGATTTTGCAATTCCTACCCTTCGGGCGCTGGCAAGTGCTCACGAGGTGGTATGCGTAGTCTCCCAACCCGACAAGCCCAAAGGGCGTGGAATGCAGCTCCAACCCACCCCCGTGAAAGCGGCGGCGATGGAACTGGGACTGGAAGTTCGCCAGCCCGTGACGCTGAAAGATCAGGCGTTCCTGCCCGATCTCACCGAACTGCGCCCCGACGTGATCGTAGTAGTAGCGTACGGCAAGATTTTGCCCGAATACGTGCTGAACTTCCCTAAATACGGTTGCATCAACGGTCACGGATCGCTCCTCCCCGCTTACCGCGGCGCCGCTCCTATGCAGCGTGCCATTATGGAGGGCAACAAGGTGACCGGTATGACCACTATGCAGATGGCAAAAGGTCTGGATACCGGCGATATGCTGGAAACTGCCGAGGTGGAGATTACCCCTGACGATAATTTTGAGACGATCCACGACAAGCTGGCCGAGGCAGGCGCCAATCTGATGCTCTCCACATTGGCTGGCTTGGAGGCCGGAACGATCACGCCCGTAAAACAGGACGATTCCCTTGCCACCTATGCGGCGAAGATCGAAAAGTCCGATTGTGTGCTGGACTTTACTCGCACGGCACAGGAACTCCACGATCAGATTCGCGGACTCTCCCCCATTCCGCTGGCATTCACTAAGCTGAACGGCAAACTGCTGAAGATCGTGACCTCCAAGGTTTCCACCGAGACCTCCGGCAAAGCCCCCGGCACGGTTCTGTCCATCGACAAGGGCGTCATCGCCGTAGCGACCGGTGACGGCGTTCTCCACATCACCGACGTCCTCCCCGAAGGCAAAGGCCGTATGTCCGCCGCCGCCTTCGTGAATGGAAAGAAGATCGCCGTAGGAGACGTGTTAGGAGAATAAACGTATGTGGGGCTTTGCCCCGTAGTTCGCCTTTGGCGAACTACTTCCCCACCAAAGAAACTTTTTTCAAAAAGTTTCTTTGGAATCTTCAAAAACTTTTATAAAAGCGCGGCAAATACTTGCCGCGCGAAAGTGTTGTGTACTTATATTGCATCATTCCCGTAGGGCGGGGGCTGCAGACGCCGCTTGGCGGCTTTCTGCTGCTCCCGCCGTCAACGGCGTTCGCCACATAATTATTGATCCAGAATAGAATTTTTGATCGTATTAATCATTAGCAAACGGCGGGAGCAAGCCCCCGCCCTACAACTATCCCCTGAAAAAGGAGTTCGCTATGCCTACCAACATCCGTGAAGTTGCCTACAAGCTGCTCACTCGCATAGAAAAAGAAAAGAAATTCGCCGCGCTTGCGCTGGATGCCGAGGTAGAGCGTGGGAACTTTTCCGACGAGGAGCGTGCCTTCCTCACCGCCCTCACCTACGGTACAGTGGAGCGTCGGCTGTCGCTGGATCATCTCATCGCCCACTATACGGGAAAAGCCATCGGACGGCTGGATCTGCCCGTGGTGATCCTCCTGCGGCTGGGTTTGTATCAGATCCTCTATATGGATCGCATCCCCGACAGTGCGGCGGTGAACGAGACGGTGAAGCTCTCCGCTCGCTATGCCGCACGAACGAAAGGGCTCATCAACGCCATCCTTCGGCGGACGGTAAGGGAGAAGGACAATCTTCCCTTCCCTGCGGGCAATTCTCCCGAGGCGCTGTCGATTCGCCATTCCATCCCGCTGTGGATTTTACAGTCATGGCAGAAGGACTATCCCGACAAGCTGGAGGCGCTCTGCAATGCGGTGAACGTCACCGCTCCGCTGACACTGAGAGTGAACACGCTGAAAACCACCCGTGAGGCGCTGGGAGCGACCCTCCCCTGCAAGTGGGAGGCTATCGACGGTCTGCCGAGCGCTATTCGGCTCACCGAAAACTACCCCGTGTCCTCACTGACCGCACTTGCCGACGGCGATTGCTTCGTGCAGGATGCCGCATCCCAGACGGCGGCTTCCATCCTCGATGCCAAGCCCGGGATGGAAGTGGCTGACGTGTGTGCTTGCCCGGGCGGAAAATCCTTTTCCATTGCGATTTCTATGGAAAACCGAGGAAAAGTGCACTCCTTCGATCTTCATGAGAGCAAGCTGCCGCTGATCACCGACGGTGCCAAGCGGCTGGGCATTGAGATCATCGAGGCAAAAGCCCACGATTCGTCGAATACCCTCCCAGAGCTCATCGGCAAGATGGATAGGGTGCTCTGCGACGTGCCTTGCTCGGGCCTTGGCGTGCTGTCCAAGAAGAGCGACCTGCGCTACAAGGAAAAGACCTCGGTAGAAGCGCTTCCCCCTCTGCAGGCGGCGATTCTCGCTGCATCTGCACCTTACGTGAAGGTGGGCGGTGTGCTGGTTTACTCCACTTGTACTCTGAAGAGAGCCGAGAACGAGGACGTGGTGGAGGGATTCCTCACCGCACATCCCGAGTTTGAGGCGGTGGCCATCCACGAGTGCGGACACACTGCCGAAAATGGTATGCTCACCATCTTCCCCGACGGTAAGGGTAGCGATGGATTCTTCATTGCCAAGCTGCGCCGCAAGGAAGCTGCAAAATAAGTAATTTCAGCCACAAGTTCCACAAGAATCTGCATTGTGCTTACTACCGATCGGTCTTATAATGGATAAAGATCATTTCTGGAAAGGACTACTGTATGAAAAAGATCATGTCCCTACTACTATCTCTCCTCCTGCTTTCGGGATGCAGCGCACAGCCTGCTGAGACTACTCCTTCCACCTCTGCTACCACAACAAAGCAGCCTATCACTCCCCCTGTTCAGACCGTGAAAACCTTTCAAAATCCCATCTCTCGCGGCAATGCTCCCGACCCGTTCATTCAATACATCGACGGCTATTACTACGCTCTGTACACCGAAGCCGATAAGATCACTCTCTACCGCAACACCACGCTGAAATCAGTGCTCCGCGGCGAAAGCAAGGTGGTGTATCAGATTGGCAAGGAAGTGGGCGGGAATATTTGGGCGCCTGAGCTTCACTACAATCCCACCACCGATCGTTGGTATATCTATGCCAGCGGCTCCACCAACGGCTGGGAATTCGGTACCATCCGTATGTTCTGCTTGGAGTCCAAAACCTCCGATCCCTTTGGCGAGTATCGCTTCAAGGGCTTTACCGATTCCAACGTCCTTGCCATCGACCAGACCGTTTTCTATGATGAAGCCAGCGACACGCTGTACACCGCTTTTTCCGAGTTCACCAATATCGGACAGGTGATTACCTTTGCCGTGATGGACAATCCTTGGACTATTTCGAGTCAGAGAATGCGTCTTTCCTTCCCCGAGCACGACTGGGAAAAGATGGGCGTAGTGGAAAACAAGGACTCCCGAGTAAACGAGGGACCCATCTTCCTGCTCCATAACGGAAAGCTCACTCTGCTCTATTCTGCCAGCGGTTGTTGGTCGGAATATTACTGTCTGGGTCAGATCAGCTTCACCGGAAAGAGTTTTGAAGTCTCCAACATGATGAACGTCCGCAATTGGAAGAAATCCGATCAGCCCGTCTTCTCTGCCGCCAATGAAGTATACGGAGTAGGACACTGCTCCTTCTTCCATTCTCCCGACGGCACTGAGACCTGGATTGCATATCACGGAATGGCGACTCCCGATGCAGGCGAGGGCGGCAGATACATGTATGCGCAGAGAATTGAGTTTGATGCGAACGATCGTCCCGTTTTAGGAAAGCCTTTGTCACGCAAGACTAAAATCCCCGTCCCTTCGAAGTAAGAGAAATCCCCGAATGATTGCAAAATAGCAATGATTCGGGGATGTTTTTATTTCCGGAACCATCCGCGCTTGCGGTTCGGTTGATGGAGTTCCCATACATGAGCGAGGTAAGTCTTGCCATAGCGTTTTTCGAAGGCGCTGAATTGCCCTTCCATAAAAGACACCGATAGACGCAAATTCCATTCCATTTGCGTGGGAACATTATGAATGGCATCGGCAAAGGAAACGATCTTCTCCTCATCTCCCTCATCCAGAAAGGTCAACAGATGGTTGATGCAACAGTAAAGGGTCGGCTCGTGGAGAGGATTATTGAGTAGCGGCAGAAGTCGGCGGGCAAGATGAATATGCTCCATCGTTCGTTGCAGATGCAATTGAAGCTCTTTGTCAGAACGCTCTTCGGAAGGAAGCGAATAATAATGGCGTATGAAGGTGAAGTCACGATGCAGTCCTTTGTAAATTCCCTCGATCATCCTTGCCGCCTTCAAAATGGCGATCTGGGTCTTTCCGTCGGTGATCTCGCCTGCCATCACCATATCCACCAACTCGGACAGATGATGCTTCTCGATCTCCAAAAACTCGCCCTCATCGAGGTGCTGTTTGCCGCCGTGGAGTCCGCGGGCGAGGTAGATGTAGATCACCTCGGAGAGGATGGCGGGTGAGGAGTAGTCCACGTGCAAGGGGATGATCTCGTCGGCGGTGTAGCCGGTCTCTTCAGACAGCTCCCGTTTGATCGCCTCCAGGGGATCTTCTCCTGCCTCCAGCTTGCCTGCGGGGATTTCCAGCGTCACGCATCCCACGCCGTAGCGGTACTGGCGCACCATAGTCACCATACCGTCGTCATCAATGGGGAGCACGCACACGCCGCCCGAATGGCAGACCACTTCTCGGCGCACCTGGGTGCCGTCGGGCAGTTCTGCCTTACACACGGCAACGTCGAAGATTTTGCCGTGGAAGGGGTATTCACGAGACAGTTCTTTTTCGAAAAGTTTGTTTTCCATAGATCATCGCTCCTATCGGTTTGCTTCTATTATAGCAGATCCGCCTCCAAATTGCAAGTGAATAATGCAAAGGACTGTTGCATGTCGCAACAGTCCTTTGGTTATCGAAGGGGATCGATGTTGAAGAGATCCACGTGAGGTTCGTGGATGCGCTGATCTCCCGACACGGGGGGATCGTACATAATGGGCTCACCGGGACGGTGGCGGGGAGACGGCAGATCCCGGATAGGCTTCTGCTCCGGCTCTCGCACGGGAATATCGGTGATGTGGCTGTTTCTGGGAGGCTCATAGGTTGGCTCCCGCTTGATATAAAACCCTAAATCCTGCATTTTCATTTCCTTTCACAGTGATTAACTTGTAGGGGATGCACTCTTAATTTGCCCGAAAATGAAAGATTTATGCACATATAAAAAAACAAGCAGATGAGGAATGGCATTCCTCATCTGCTTGACTTTTATTCTGTTAGCAAGGCGATGGCACGCTCTACGTGTTCCCGCTCCAATCCTCTGCCGATCCGTGGGTGGGTTCTCACCAAATGAGGGAGCAGATCGTCCCAACCGGAGGCGATATCGTCCAGTATCACAAAGGCTTCCACTTTCCCGTCATG